>CAZTAB010000238.1:0-2981 GCA_964611475.1 uncultured Verrucomicrobiota bacterium
TCCGCTGGACGAACTGGGCTTCCAGCCGGAAGCCGGGAAGGAATACCGAGGCGATTTCGGCGTCGTTTATTCCGACGCGAAGGGAACGACCAACCGGTTGCGCATGCATTGGGCGACAAGGGACACCGGGCTGGTGAGCGATGCCTACAACGAAGCGCAGGTGCGGCCCGCGCAGTGGGGCTTGATTCAGGCGCGGTGATAATTGCTACACCCCAACGGGGTGCAATGCCAAAGCCGGGGGTTCTACCCCCGGATAACAGCGAAAGTGAATCGAACCCTGAAAGGGTTCCACGATGCGGATTCGTGAAACCTTTTCAGGGTTGTGCGTCGCGGTATCAATAGGTCCGGGGGTGGAACCCCCGGCTTTGGAGTGGAACTCCTTCGGGGTTACTCCAGTGCGTCCTTGCGAGCAAGGTCTCCGATAGGTTCGAAGCCCATGGGGGTCAAGTCTCAACATTCAACATTTCGTGTCGGCCGAAGTGCTATATAGTATACTATATAGTAATGGGTGCAGCATCAGAATGTTGAATGTTAAGACGTGAGCCCTCTTGCCAGGTCAGGCGCGCTGTCAATCGTCGCCTGCACCTGCGTGTTGGTCTTCGTTCAGAGCCTCGTTCAGGGCCGCTCGTGCCAGCAATCGGGTCGAATCCAGTGTCGGCAATGGGCAGTCTTCCGGGTCCGCGAGCAGTGGGATCTCCGTGCAACCCAGCACCACCGCGTCGGAACCCTGATCCTTCATTCGCTGTATGACGGTGTTGAAATAGAGCCGCGACTCTTCCTGGAAAACGCCATTCACAAGTTCCGAGAATATGATCCGGTCAATTTGTTCCCGTTCTACCTCCCCGGGTATCCGACACTCGACGCCGTGACGCTCGAGGATGGAAGAATAGACAGGACCTGTCATCAGGTGCCTGGTTCCCGTGATCGCAAGGGTCTTGAATCCTCGCGAGTTGGCTTCCTCCGCTACCACCTCGGCAATGTGGAGCCAGGGAATGGGGGAAGTCTCGGCAACGAGATCGAACGCCTGGCGGACTGTATTGTCCGGACAAATGGCGAACCGGGCGCCGGCATCCGCGAGCTTCCTTGCAGAAGACAGCATCAATGCCGCGACGCCGGACCAGTCGGCGGAATCAAAACGAACCTTGTAGTCGCCAAGGGGGTGAGTGTGCATCGAGACTTCGGGATGCATATGCTTACCCATGAAATCCGGCGCCTCGGCGCAGAGTGTGCGGTAACACAATGCGGCGCCTTCGGCGCTACAAGCCACGATGCCGATATGTTTTGCCATACTCTCAGGTTAGCCCTTGCACAGATCGGACTGGAAGGCCAATCTGCCCTTCGCCACATGAACAGAAAGGCCATCGCATTTCCGGCAACCCTGGTGTTGCTCCACCTCGCTGCGGCGACTTTCGCGCAACAGACGAGCAACTACGAGATTCGCGCCGTGCCCGCGCCGTGCCCGGTCACGATCGACGGCAGGCTGGACGACTGGGATCTCTCCGGTGGCATCCTCATGTGCTACGACCTCGAGACGCTGCTCGATACGCACAGCGTGCGTGCCTACCTGATGTACGACGAGGCGTTTTTATATGCCGCGTTTGAGTTCAAAGATCGCACGCCCATGCTCAACCGGATCGAGCCGGATATCGAGCCGGACAAAGGCTGGCGGTCCGACTGCGTGCAGTTCCGATTCTGGACCGACGCCGACAAACCCATCGGCCCCGGAGGCGCGCTGATCGCCCACCTCGACTGCTGGTACTTCACCGAAGGCGGCCACCCCGCCGCAAGATTGACGCATCACAACATCTCCAGGGGCAAGGAAGGCATGGAGATGGTGATTCGAAATGCCCTGGGAAAGGGCGCGGATGCCGCGTTTCACGAAGACGCGGATGGGCAAGGTTACGTCCAGGAAGTGCGTGTCGCCTGGGAATTGATCCGGCGCACCGGCGAGCGGTACGTTGCCGGCGAATCGTTTCGCATGGGCTTGGAATGCTTCTGGGGCGATGCCACCGCCAAGACATGGTACCAACACCGCTTGACGGATCTGATCAATCCCGATCGTCCGCAGCGGGAGTTCTTCTGGTCGAATCACAACGCGTGGGGAACGGTGCTTCTGAGTCCGACGGGGAACCTGGAGCCTTCGCCTTCCGTCTCCAGCCTGGTGCAACTGGATCAGAAGCGACGGGAGCGCTACGCGACCCGCGGCCCCGTTCCGATCGAGTACGACGTGCCCGCGGATGGGTACGTCACGTTGGTGATCGAGTCGGAAGATGGAACGCGGATTCGCAACCTGATCGCCGACACGCCTCGCCCCGCCGGCGCGAATACCGATGCATGGGACGGTCGCGACGACGAGGGCAACATGGTTGCGCCCGGCTCGTACCGCGTCCGGGGCTTGCGGCATCCGGAGTTCGATGCGTTGTTCCAATTCGCGTACGGAAGCCCGGGGACGCCGCCGTGGGAAATCGCGGACGGAACTGGATCCTGGATTTCGGATTACTCGCCCTGTTCCGTCGCGACCGACGGGCAGAGCGTTTTCGTCAGCGGCCTGTACCTCGATTGCGGTGTGGGCACGGTGCGCCTCACGGAAGATGGACGCCGCGAATGGGGCCTGCGTCCGCCCAGCATGATCAAGGATCCGATCGCCGCGGCGGATGACCAGTATCTCTACCTGGCCTGCGGAAGAGAGGTCCACTATCAGTATGTACAAGGGGCCAAGAGCCAGCCGGAGGACACCATTTTATTCAGCCGGATCGACAAGGAGACCGGCAAGCCGGTCGCCTTCGATGGAGAGACGCGCCCCTTCGTCCCATTGACTACCCTGGATCCGATGACCGGGATCCCCTACGAAAGTTACGGGGAAATCGTCGAACGCGGTGCCTTCCGCGCGGAGATTATGGCGGGACGGGTCAAGGGCCTCGCCGTGGGACCGGCACGGGCATTCATTGCGTCGTATTTTGAAGATGAAGTCCTGGTTGTGG
>CAZTAB010000239.1:0-2996 GCA_964611475.1 uncultured Verrucomicrobiota bacterium
CATCAAGTGAGTATTTATTGGATTGACCCATTGCCCCGCGGCCGCCGAGGCGAGGATCGAGGGATAGCTGTAAAGGAAAGCGACGGATTGGAACTGCCGTTCCGCTCCGATCAGCAATCGACCGATGCCGTGCCGTAATTCGCGCGATCCTTCCTCGATCCAGTTGCCCGGCGGCTGCACCCATCCGAACTGGCTGAAGTAGGTTCGCCCGTTGTACCGAAAAGCTCCCGCATGCCCTCGAAACAGCCCCCGCCAGGGAAGGCCGAAATACTCGTTGCGGGTCATCGTCGAGGCGATGTAGATGACGTTTCGCCCTTGTACCATCGATGAGATCATCAGGTCGTCATCGTACGGGCAGTAGAAATTAAAAACCCCCGTTGTCAACAGGCGCGCAATGTCGGTTCCTCCGTACGGAATCATGTGATTGCTTGTGGTGAAGCCGTCGATCCCCACATAGGTCTCTTCGCCGAGTTCATCCCTGACCCACCGTGCCCGCCGTATGTCGGTCTGATGAATCTCGTCCGCGACGAACAACCGGAAGTCTACCCAGGGAGCCAGGTTCGTGGTTTGCGGGGTGAGGTCGGCGGTGAGCGTGGGGAGCACGTGGCTCCATGCCGGGTGTGTCGTTTCCCATTGCCTGTTCAAGGCCTCGATCGACCCATACTCATCTTTCAGATATCGCCGGTAGCGCAGGATCCCGTCTTCCGAGGGCATGCCCGGATCCTTGACCATGTGGCGTTCGTCCTGCAGCGCCACGCAGACCGCTCCGTATTTGCGGGATGTCTCGATGGCCCCCACGAGCCGGGGATCGTAGTTTGTCGTGCCGCTCACCGGATCCAGCTGCACCTCGTTCGGATGAAGGGGCGCCGCATTCATCCGGGCCTGCCGTATGCCCGATCCCTCCGTCATCGCCGCGGCCTCGGACATCTCGTACTGTCCCATGATCGCCGTGATGCCGGCCACGTCGCGCATGACCTCGTTCTCGGGATTGTTCTTGGCTTCCGGCCAGAGGATGTTGTGGTAGTCCTCCCATCCGTGGATGGGCACGAAAAATTTCGTGGTTTCCGTCACCCACGGAGCCCCGTCCTTGTAGCAGGTGACGCGGATGGTGTGTGCCGGAACGCGGACGTCGGCAACGTCATACTCAAAGCTGAAACGGTTCGTGCCGGGCGCGGTTCCGGTGGCAAGTTCCCGACCGGCCGCATCGACGACGCTGAACCCCAACGTGGCGCCTTCGGGTACGGGCTCCAGGGTCCCGGCGAGTTGAACCGTGTCCCCGACCTCGTATACATCCGTCTCGATCTGCAAGTTCAGCCCCGCTTCGGCCTCTGCCTCGACGAGGCCGCTGCCCCAACCCAGCGACGCGCCGTTCTCGTCCCGGGCGATCACATCCAGCCAGTACCGCCCTGCCGGTATTGACGGAAGCGGCACGGCGGTGTCCCCGCCCGTCGACGTCACGACGGCGTCGTGCAGGCTCCTGAAATTCGTGTCACGGAGGGTGCAGTGCAACTGTCCCGGCCCCGACGTCTTTACCATCGCGTTCCCTGGCTGCCCGGCTTCCAGGCGGGTGTCCTGCGGCCACACGGCTACCGGGGGGGGCAGTTTTGCGGCCCAGGCGACGCCACGCAGCGCGATGGCCATGCCATGCTCAAACTGAAGACGGTTGAGGTGAATGCTGTTCACCGGCGAAAGGGTATTCGCCCAGCCGAGAAGCAGCGTGCGTCCTTTGCCGTATGTTCCGGTCAACACAAGCGGCTGACCGTCCACGGACGCGACAACCTCGGCTCCCTTCCGTGGCTCCCATGTGTTTGCATTGAAGCGGGGGAGGTTTTTCAGCGGTGTCCCGGTCAGAAGGTTCGAATCCGTCTTCAGTTCGATATCCGCCGAATCCACGTCATTGCCCGCCCCGGTTCTCGTGGCGGGAAGAATTTCTTCAAGCGGCGAGGCCTCTCCCCACCACGAACTGTTTTTGGCCCCGGTGAACACCACGCCGGTCCCCTGCCGGACCTTTTCCTTGATGGTCTCGTACACATCCTCCGGGAAAAAGGTGGGTGGCAGGACCTCGCCTTTGTTGGGCTTGATCGAGCCCAGGGCGTACAGGATGACATCGTACTCTTCTTCCAATGCTTCGCGGGCCTGCTCCGCCAGGAAGTTGCGGTAGCCCTCATCGTATTCTTCTTCGCGGCCGACGCCGATGTGGGCGATCAACACAAAGCGCATATCGCTGTCCAGTTCCCTGGCGACTTGGGCGATTTGACGGGTATCCACCTTCGCGATGCCGGCGGCGGTGATTGCAAGCACCTTTACCGGTCCGCGGGCGTACGGTTTTGCCCAGGGCACGTGCGAAGCAGGGGCGATGGGAATGCGGCTGCCTTTGAGGATGGCCTGGTAACCGCCCATGATGGAGAGGTACTTGTTTCGGCTGAGCGCCTCCAGCGCGGGAATATCTTTCGTTGCCGCGATCCACTCCGGCGTGTCGCCGGGGACGTCGAGAATGAAGGATGAAAAGTCAGCGGGTTCGACGGCCGTGGCGGTCGCTTGAAGGCCGGCGACGAAGCACGTTGCGGCGCCGCAAAGCAGGATGATCAGTGTGCGATTCGGATTCCTTCGTTTCATGGGGCACGCCTTGATCAGATACGGTACACACCCACACCGTTCACGCAATGCAATTTGTGTAGCGCAACGCCTCCAGAGTTCCGAGTACGAATGAGAACGCAATGCGTCTGACCGAAAGGCCAGGCGATTTCACACGGTGCAGATTCCAGGCGTTGGATGGCCGATCAAGGGGGTGGAATCGATCATTCGTGCCAATTCCCAGACGTTTTAAGCCTTGATTCCCCCCCCCGCATGCAGTGAAAATCGGGGCACTGCAATGGTTGCCGTCGCCATCCACGAAGGCATGGGCGGTTTCGGAACCGGAATGGGAGAGCGACATGCTGAACACAGGCCGGAACGGGTGCGGGGCAGGGGTCGCAGCTCTCCTCCTCATTGGGCCA
>CAZTAB010000240.1:0-11522 GCA_964611475.1 uncultured Verrucomicrobiota bacterium
CCCCCGCCGCCCCTCACCCCCCCTCCGGGCGCCGCCGCCGCCGCCGGCCGGGGTTTCTCCCTCGCCTTGACACTGCAATGCATCCTCGTCGGCAGCCTGGCAGCGACGAATTTGCGACCGCACTTCCCGGGCCGGGATCTCCACCAAATGGGGGTGATCAAACGTGTGATTACCGATTGCGTGGCCTCGGCTTGTAATGTCCCGGACGAGTCGCGGACGACGGGCGACCGCGTCCCCGAGGAGAAAAAAGGTCGCCTTGACCCGATGCTCGGCGAGCACATCCAGAAGAGCCGGCGTTGCGGTCTCATGCGGACCGTCGTCGAACGTGAGGGCGGCAATCGGCTCCCGGGTCTCGACATGGGTAATGGTTCCCAGGGGAGTCGCAGCAAGGAGCTGGTAGCCAAACCGGCGGATAAGATCTGTCAACCGCATCACTTCCGGTCGAGTAGCGGACAAATCAGAAAAAACAGCAAGGAAATAATGGGGTTCGTCCTGGTGAAATTGATTTCATGAAACAAAAACGGGACGAAGAAATGGAATGCCATTATGGAGGTCGCCTCGACACACCGCAAGCCGACCCACCTTGCCCCCAGCCACTTCAACATCCCGAGAGGTCGGGAACCAACGGGCCGCTGAACCAATCGGATTAGAATTCACAAGAAATAAGTTTAACGATAGACGGCGATGCCGCGAGACGGCATAGAGAACCTCATAACGCCTCCGTGTGCTCCCTCCAGCCGCCGCGGCGGGAAAAAACAAACATTGATTCTTGAGCGAACAGGTTTCATTCTGGCATCCGGCCCACATGGGGCAAGGAGGAGATGCGTTTGAAAATAGGAATCTGCGGCGTTGGAGGGATGGGAAGGGGATTTGCGCATCTTTTCGGATTGCACCCGGACGTGGATACGTTGGCCCTCGCCGACCCGGACGTTGAGGCACTACAGGAAACGCGCCGGGATGCAGACGTTTTACACGCGGTGGAATCGATGGACCAGCTTCTGGAGTTGGATGTCGACAGCATCGGCGTCTATACCCCGCCTTGGACGCATGCGGAACTCGCAATCCGGGCGCTGAACGCCGGGAAAAACGTCATCTCCGCCTGCCCGGCGGCGGTCACCATGGATGAAATGCGCGACCTCCTCGAGGCCGTCGAGCGAACCGGCCGGATCTACATGCTCTGTGAAACCAGCTATTACTACCCGGCCGCCATGTTTGCCCGGCAGGCCTGGGCCGAGGGACGCTTCGGGGACTTCGTCTATGGTGAAGGTGAGTACTACTACCGTCCGAACGCCTACCCATTCTGGATGCGCGATGACTACGGGAACATGCCGCCAATGCTCTACCCAACCCACTCGATCACATTTGTGACCAGCGTGACGGGCAAACGATACGAACGCGTCACATGTGTGGGCACACCGGGCCTGCACCCGGACACCGCGGCGTTGCGGCGGCGGCCGGAGTGGCTCAACAACGAATTCAGCAACATGACAATGCTCGGCCGGATGTCCGGCGGCGGCGTGTGCCGCATCAACGAAATGCGAAATGTCGGCTGCAAGGGAGAGCACGGCAGCCTCCTTGGGACGAAAGGTTCGATCCGCCAGCACAATGATCGGGCGGTCTGGTCAAACGGTCTCGACGAAGAAATCGACCTCACTACACTCTGGAAAGATCCTGCGAGCCATCCGCAGACCAGGGCAGCCGCCAGCCTTCCCGCTTCCCTCGAAGGACACGGCATGGGGCACTGGGGCAGCCATCGGTTTTTGGTCGATGAATTCGTGCGGGCGGTCACAAACAATCGGCGGCCCCACAATCACGTCTGGGCCGCCGCCGCAACCTGTGCCCCCGGCCTCGTCGCCTGGGAATCTCTGAAACAGGACGGGGCGTGGCTGGACGTGCCCGATTTTGGGAATCCATCGGACGGGCGTGATCCACTGGACTGAGGTATCAGGTTTCGGGCGTCAGGAAGGACCGCAGACGACAAGACACCTCCCAGGAAATTCAATCGCTTTTGTCATTCCCTTGTTTTCAAGAATCCCCCCGGAGCTTTTCTGAAGGCCCTGCACTCTTCGATCAGGCGGCCAATCCCACACCCAATCGAAATCGATAATTGCTACGGCCAGGATTAAGGGTAGGATTCAAGCACGGCTGAACCGTGTGGGCATTGTCACAGGCCACACCTGCCCGAAAAACCTCGTGGAATCGAGTGAGGTTCACGAAAAGATTTCCAACAGGGAAATGTTTATCATGCCTGAAAAACCGAAGCGAGACCCCAAGGCCGCACCGAAACACACCGGCGCGATTCCGGGGACCCCATGAATCCAGGCGGCTCCCGACAACTCGGATCGGCAAGTCTATCCCTGACGCAGTTGGGGCTAGGTTGCGCCCCGCTGGGCGAGTTATTCGTTAAAGTCAGCGGCGCAGAGGCCTCTTCAACCATGCAATCCGCGTGGGATGCGGGAATTCGATATTTCGACACCGCTCCTTTCTATGGATTAGGGTTGAGTGAACGTCGCGTGGGCGACTTTCTGCGCGGCCAACCGCGGGATCAGTTTGTTCTCTCCAGCAAAGTCGGGCGGGTTCTGCGACCGCAGCGTCGCGGATCGCCGCTTCGGCCGTCCGTCTGGACCGGGGGACTGCCGTTCGAGAATGTCTTCGACTACAGCTATGACGGCATCATGCGTTCCTACGAAGACAGCCTTCAACGCCTGGGACTTCCGTGGGTGGATTGTCTACTAATCCACGACCTGGACTCGATGTTTCACAATGAACAGAACCTCCAGGCCCACATCACGCAGCTCATTACCAGCGGCTGGAAAGCCCTGGAGGAATTGAAACGAAACGGGCTCGTGCAGGCAGTGGGCGCGGGGGTGAACGAGTTACGTGCGATTCCCAGATTACTTGACGCCGTGCCGCTGGATTGTTTTCTGCTGGCACTTCGGTACACCCTTCTGGAGCAGGAGACCCTCGACGAAGAGTTGCCGAAGTGCGAGGAACTCGGAGTAGGAGTCATTATCGGGGGCGCCTTCAATTCGGGAATCTTGGCCACCGGATCGGTGGAGGGGGCGAAATACAACTACAAGGACGCCGGCCCCGGCGTCATGGACAGGGTCCGGCGCATCGAGCAGGTCTGCCAACGACATGGAGTGCCGCTGGCAGCCGCCGCCCTCCAGTTTCCCCTGGGACATCCCTCGGTTGCCTCCGTGATCCCGGGTGCGTTCCAACCGGAACATGTCGCGACCTCCGTCGATGCGTTCCGTCATTCGATACCAGCGCCATTCTGGACCGACCTGAAAGCCGAAGGCCTCCTCCGCAAGGATGCCCCGACACCGGGGCAGGACGGCCGGATTTGAAATACCACAAATTCTTCTCGTCGTTCAACGTGATGAGATAATCAATGATCGCAGGGGTTCCGCGTGGACGAAGTGGTGCGGGGTAAACGTTTTTCCCATCCCAAGCAACCGCACCCACTCGAGCGTGAACGCGCTGAAAGCGCGGGGCCATCTTCCCAGGGTGGCAACAAGCACAAACCCTGTTCGGGGTCCCCATAACCACGGCGATGATCAGCTGCCCCCTGAAAACACGATGCTTCACGCACGAATCCCGAACGGAATTGGTCCCGGGGCCCGCGACAACCCAGACGGGAATCACGAGTTCTTCAGCTTGGACGTCGCGCAGGTTTCGAGCGACATGCGTCGCATGCTGATGGCCTCGGTGGGGCAGATGCGCAGGCAGTTTCCACACCGGACACACTCGTTGCTGTCAATCCAGATGTAGGTGGCTTCCGCCGCAAGGTCCGCTTCGACCTCGAACTTCACCGCCCCGTCCTCATCATGGAACAGGCGCGACACTTTCTTGATGCAGTCGCGCGGTGCGACCTTGATGCACCAGTCACAATGAATGCACTTGTCCTGATCGATCTCGAATTTATAGTGGCAGAAGTAACACCGCGTCGCCGCGATGTCGCGGCCTTCCTCGTCAAATCCCAGTTCGACTTCGGCGATCCCGTCCCGGTTGTGCAGCGGCAGCACCGGCAGCCGCTTGGGTGGCTGCACATCGTGATCGCGCACCCGGCCAGTCTCCCCACGATTGACGATCTCCTCCACCACCACCTGTTTCTTCAACCGCGTTTCACCCATGAGGAAGGTGTCGATGCGGGCCGCAGCCTGCTTCGCATCCTCCACGGAATTGATGATGTCCTCGCCCCCGTAACTGAAGTCACCGGCAACGAAGACCCTCGGGTCGCTCGTCCCGTGATCCCGAGCATCGTGGTCCCACCGGATGTGGGACGGCATGCATTCAATCTGCCGGGTCTGTCCAATGGCCACGATCAGCAGGTTGCAGGGAACCTCAAACTCGCTGCCCTCGACCGGGGTGATCGGGGGCTTCGTGTGTCCCGGCTCCGGATCTCCCAGCATGTTGCGACGGAACTCGATGGCCTTCAGTTTGCCCCCTTCGGTAATCGCACGAAGCGGCGTCATCAACGTCTCGATCTCGATGTTCTCCATGCGCATCTCTTCGATCTCATCGCTGTTCGCCGTCATCTGGGCTTCGGTGCGCCGGTACATAATGGTGACCTCGCCCTCTTCACCCACCAACCTACGCGCGGCGCGGGCACAGGAGCGCGCGCAGTCCACCGCCGTGAACCCGCCTCCGACAATGAGGACGCTTTCCCCTTTCATGTCACCGATTTCATCAAAATTGTACTTCCACATGAAATCGATCCCGGGATAGGTCATGCTCTCGTCCAGGCCCGGAAGTTTCAGGTCGGACGGGCGCCAGGCACCAATAGTGACGAGGGTCGAGTCGTACTCGGCGATGATCGTTTCCATCCGCTCGGCGTCGACCCATTCGTTGAGCTTTACCTCCACCCCGCTGCTGGCGATCGCATTGATTTCGTCGTCGATGATTTCCCGAGGCAACCGGAACTTGGGGATGCCGGCCGTCATCATGCCCCCGAGGAATTCGTTCTTCTCGAAAATGGTAACTTCATGCCCGTACCGGACCAACTCGCGCGCGGCAGTCAGGCCCGCGGGCCCGCCACCGATCACGGCGATGCGCTTCCCGGTTTTCTTCTCGAACCACGGAGGCAACGGCTTTGCTCCCTCCGTGTGCTCATCCGAGGCACTGCGCTTAAGGTGGCAGATGTGAACGGGCCCATGGACGCCGGTCCAGGCGTGGCGGCAGGCGGTTTCGCAGGGCCGGGTGCAGACGCGGCCGAGCACACCAGGGAAGACATTGTCCTCCTGGTTGATCCGATAGGCCTTGCCCGGGTCACCCTGCGCGATCGCCTCGATGTAGGCGGGCACGTTGGTCTTTGCCGGACAGGCTTCCTGGCAGGGTATGTCCTTGGCCAGGGTCTTGAAATCCAGCGCGGTGTCAACCTCCCCGATAAATTTGGAAAACTCCATCGGGTTCGGCGCCTGCTTGTAATCCAGCTTCAGCGACTTGACCGCATCTTCAAAGGACTTCATACCGCCACCTCCATCCCGCTCCCGTTGTGAAGGCGGGATACACATTCGGACAGGGTCTCGTCGCCTTCCCGGACCTCGAGGTAGGTGTCCAGGATCTTCTCCACAACCTTTGGGCAGTCCTTCTCCTTGTAGTCCCCGACCTTCAGGCCAAACCGGTCATGATGGCCGCCAATTCGAATTTCGTACCCCTCGACCGACCCCAGTTCCTCGCGCAGCCGGGTTCCCCGGAGTCCGATATCGGCGATTCGATAGGGCGAGCAGGAATTCGGGCATCCGGTGATATTGATGATCACCTTCTTCTGAATGGGTTCGTACTTCGGCCGTTTCGCCACCTCCATCAGCAGATCGTACATATCCCGGGTCTTGGTCACAGCCTTGGGGCAATAGGTTGTGCCCACACACGGCACGATATCACGGATCCCAAAGTTGCCGCTGGTCTCAAAGCCGGCTTCGGCAATCTCCGCCTTGACCTCTTCCACCTTCGCGGGGTCGATGCCATGCAGTTCGATGTTCTGCCGGTTGGTGGTGTAGATTTTCTTGTTGCCGTAGATCTCGGACAGTTCGGCGAGCCGTTTGAACGCCTCGAAAGTCAACTCACCCTTCGGGATAATCGCACGAACGGTGGCCTTGCCGTCGGTGCCGACCGGATCCTCGTCGGTCAGGGGACGCGCCGGGTAGGAAACGCCCGTTTCGTCGAGCGGGCCGGTTTCCAGGCCATCGGTCGGCACGTTTTCCTTCTCCAGGTTCTCCAAGACGATCTGGCGGCACTTGTCGATACCCTGACGGAACACCACGAATTTCAGGCGCGAACTCGCGCGGTCCCGCCGATCGCCATGATCGCGAAACAGGAGTGCGACGGCCCGGCAAACCTCGGTGATCCGCTCCTTTGGAACCCACGAGAACAACTGCTGCCCCATGAAGGGATGCCACCCCATACCCCCGCCAATATTCATCTGGAATCCCATCTCCTGCCCGGTGCCGTTCTCCCGCTGCACCGCCACGATCCCGATGCAGTTGATGTACGGCTGCGCGCAGCCTGCACCACAACCGGAGAAGGTGATCTTGAACTTCCGCGGCAGGTTGTCGAGATCCCGGCAGTTGGCCAGCTCCCGGGACGTCTCCTTCGCGTAGGGCAACACATTCAGCCGACGGTACTGGCACGTCTCGGCCAGCGGACAGGCCGCAACATTGCGGTTGACGTCCCCGCACCCGTGGAAGGTGGTCAGCCCATCCTCCTTCAACTCCCGCATCATCTCCGGCAGGCTGGGAGTCTTGACCCAGTGCAACTGGATCGACTGGCGGGTGGTGACCGCCAGCTTGCCCTGGGCATACAACTCGGATGCTTTGCAGATGATACGGGCCTGGCTGGACGTCATCTGCCCCCCCGGCACGACGATGCGGGCCATGTGATTGCCGGGCTGGCGCGAGGAATAGATGCCGAACCACTTGGCGATCAGCTCCTCTTCCTTCGAAAGCTTTCCCTTCTGGGCGATCTCGTCGAAGTCGATGACGAGACCGGCCTCCTTGACCTCCTCGTCGTCGCTTCGCTGCCTGAATGAAAGTTTTCGTTGCATGGGATAATCCAGATCGTTAGTCGCGGTAGAAAAGTAGTGTCGAGATGTAACGTTCGCCAATGTCCGGAAGAATCGCCACGATGGTCGCGCCCGCATATTCCTCGCGAGTGGAGATTTGCTGCACCGCGCATGCCGCGGCACCCGAGGATATGCCTACGAGGAATCCTTCTAGCCGGCCCAAGTTCTGGGCGGTCTCGATCGCCTCTTCGCTGCTAACCTGCACGACATCGTCCACAATCGCCCCGTCATAGATGCCCGGAACGAATCCCGCACCGATACCCTGGATCATGTGCGGGCCCATCTTGCCGCCAGAAAGTACCGGCGACTCGGTCGGCTCGACCGCTACCATTTTGGTCTTCGGGTTCTGTTCCTTCAAATACCTGCCGACGCCGCTAATCGTGCCACCGGTGCCGACCCCGGACACCACGACGTCCACTTTTCCCTCCGTGCCTTCCCAAATTTCCGGCCCGGTTGTCCGGTAGTGGATCATCGGATTGGCCGGGTTATCAAACTGTTGCGGCATCCAGGCACCCGGCATTTCATCCATCAGCTCCTCCGCGGCTTGCACGGCGCCGGGCATCCCCCGATACCCTTCGGTCAGCACCAGTTCGCACCCGAGGGCTTGCAACACTTTCCGCCGCTCAATGCTCATCGACGAGGGCATACAAAGAATGCAGCGATATCCGCGGACCGCGGCAACCATGGCCAGCCCAATCCCGGTGTTGCCTGATGTAGGCGCGATAATCGTGCCACCGGCCGGAAGTTTCCCGTCCTCCTCGGCCTGGGTGATCATCGCCATCCCGATCCGGTCCTTCACGCTCCACCCGGGATTGAACGACTCCAGCTTCCCGATGACAGTACAGGGAAAGTCCGCCGCCCACCGATTCAACTTCTTCAGCGGGGTTTTGGTGACCAACTCGACTACATTCTCTACCAGACGGACCATACTTCCGCTCGTTACCCTTCCCAAGCTACCGAACCACTACGACATGGATCGGAACTATTGAATCTTCCACAATCCAAAGATATCAGGCAACAAATCCCCGTCAACTACATCCCATCCCTCGCCCTGTCGCCTTCCTGCCCAAATCGCGCCAACCGCACCGGGCGGCGTTTCGCGCCCCAATCGCCCGGCCGCCCCGCAAATCGACCAGGAATCTGCGTCCCGCAGGCCACACATCGCCCCTCATCATCCAGCGCCCACGCGGTGAGCACGTACCAGTTCCGCCCGATGACCTTTGCTCCGCATCCCGGGCAGTAGGTACTGCCGCCCGATTCGTCGTGTACGTTGCCCGTATAGGCGTAGCGGACGCCATTTTCCATCGCAATCTCCCGCGCCATGGACAACGTCGACTCCGGCGTGCGGGGTTTGTTCATCATCTTGTAGTCGGGATGAAACGCGGTGAAATGCATGGGGATGCCGGGACCCAGTTCCCTCACCACCCACCGGGTCATCTCGTCAAGTTCATCAGGCGAGTCGTTCTCTCCGGGAATCAGGAGGGTCGTCAGTTCAAGCCACACGTTCGTCTCCTTCTTCAGGTAGACCAGCGTTTTGAGAACGTCGGAAAGGCTGGCGCCACAGATCTCCTTGTAAAACCGTTCCGTGAATGCCTTCAAGTCCACGTTTGCCGCGTCCATGAACGAGAAAAACTCCTTCCGCGCGTCGGGGCAGATGTAGCCGGCAGTCACGGCGACGGACCGGATGTTCATCGCCCTGCATGCCGCGGCAATGTCCACCGCGTACTCGAGGAAAATTACCGGATCATTGTAGGTGAAGGCGACGCTGCTGCACCCCATCTCCGCCGCGACACGGGCAATCGTTTCAGGTTCCGCCCGGTCCGTGAGCGTGTCCCACTCGCGCGACTTCGAGATGTCCCAGTTCTGGCAGAATCGGCAGGTCAGATTGCATCCGGCGGTTCCAAAGGAAAGAATCGGCGTGCCGGGCAGGAAATGGTTCAGGGGCTTTTTCTCAACGGGATCCACGCAAAATCCGCTCGACCGCCCGTAGGTGGTGAGAATCATTTCACCAGCCCGGTTCATCCGCACGTAGCAGGCGCCTCGATCCCCCTCCTTGAGCCTGCATTCGCAGGGACAGACATTGCAGAGAAGCCGTCCGTTGGGAAGGCGTTTCCAATACCGCGCCAGACTCCCTGTTTCGAGGTCCGCCATACATCCAGACTACCACATCCCCCCCGGTTTCAAAGATCGGCGCCGGTTTCTCCGGCCTCTGTATAGGGGAGTCTTCCCGGGGACAAAACACTTCCGACAGTGAAGAACGGCGTGCCGGAATAATGCCCATCTCCTCGGGCACGGCAGCATCACGTCTCAAATAGAATCAAGGCAACCCAGCTCCAAAAACGTTGTCCCATCCGTGAGGCAAGCTCGCTTTCATCACCGGGGCCGCCAGTGCGATGGCCAGCGAACCAAGAGTCCGGTATTCGGCCCTCTGGCCGGCCCGGAAAGAAAGGCAAAGCGAATCCTGGAAACAGCACGCTGGTGAAAATGACGCCTAGGGGCGTGACGAAGCACAGGACGAAAATGTCGAGCGTCCGGTGGGGCGCGTCGGTCCCACAAAGCGAAGGTCTGCCTGCTCAAGTCCCTTCTCCCGGTCCACGTCGAGGGACACGGCCTAGCCGGCCTTGTTTGATGGGAAATGCTCAGTGCTTTTCCATGCACCTTCCATTCTTTTCATCCCACTCCTCCACCCATCAGATCTTTTACGCAAAGCACTTTGCATTACAAACAAAAAAATGATGGGCAAGATCCCCTCAATACAAAATCTGGATAAAATTGGGCCCAGATCATTATTGGAAATCCGGCTCAGAGCTTTCCATTCAGAAAAAACGGGCATATACCTTCCCGGATAGAGGAAGGGTTCATTGTGGGCTCCATCAGACAGCCTGCGGTTGCGGGTAGCTTTTACCCGGGGGATTCGGCTCGTCTCTCCGAGGTCGTGGAAAGGTTCTTAGGGGGCCATCTTCGCGCAAAGACAAGAGCCCCAAAAGCGATCATAGCCCCCCATGCCGGCTACGACTACTCGGGTCCCGTCGCCGGCAGCGTCTATTCGCTTCTCAGAAACGAAGCGGCAAATGTGAGGTCGGTGGTTCTCATGGGTCCAGCGCATCGCGTTGCGATTCACGGCCTGGCCGCTCCCGGGTGTGAGGCATTCGATACACCGATCGGTCGCGTTCGAGTCGATCGCCAATCCGTGAAAGCGCTGGCGAAACGCAGGTTGATTTCCATCAACGACCCGGTCCACCAGAAAGAGCATGGGCTTGAGGTTCATCTTCCCTTTTTGCAGACAATATTTCCCGATTTTTCAATGGTCCCCCTGGCAGTCGGCGACGCGAAGCCGACCGAGGTCCAGGCGGTCCTCAATGCCCTGTGGGGGGGTCCGGAGACACTGATCGTCGTCAGCTCGGACTTGAGCCACTATTACCCCTACAATGAAGCTCAGGCCCTCGACGAAAAGACCGCCGCCTCTATTGAAAAGCTCGAACCGGAAGCGATTGGGTCCGAGCAGGCATGCGGGCAAATCGCGATCCAGGGTCTGCTTCTGTGCGCCAGGGACCGCGGCCTTGAGGCGCGGACCCTCGACCTTCGCAACTCCGGCGACACGGCGGGATCACCCCATCAGGTGGTTGGATACGGGGCATTCATTGTCAACTGATCCGCCACTGCGCTATACAGAAGAAGAGCGAGAGCTCCTGTTGGCTCTCGCTGCCGACTCCATCGACCACGGCCTTGTCCGCGACAAACCATTTCCCGTGGTGCCGGACAATTTCCCGCCCCTGCTTCGCGAAAAAAGGGCGGCATTCGTCACGCTTCGAAAAGACGGCGAATTGCGGGGATGCATAGGCTCGGTGGAAGCAGTGCATCCCCTGGCACAGGACGTTGCGATCAACGCCTTCAAGTCGGCATTCCACGATCCGCGATTCTCCAGGTTGAAACCGGAGGAGACGGAAACCCTGCATATCAGCATATCCATCCTGACGACGCCGACCCGCCTGCTCGTTTCATCAGAAGCGGATTTGATCGAACAACTCAGGCCGGGTGTTGACGGCTTGATCCTGAAAGAGAGAAACCGGCGGGCAACCTTCCTGCCATCCGTCTGGGAAACGATCCCCGACCCCGGAGAATATGTTCTTCACCTCAAACAGAAGGGCGGCTGGGCCAAGGGGCACTGGTCGGGGAAAATGGCTTGCTACAGGTACGGGACGGTTCTGGTAGAAGATGCGTGACCCACGGATGGGCGCGAATTCACACGGGTCGTGAGATTTTATGTTTAAACGCGGTTCAACATCATCTATTCAAGCGCTATGAGGATCTCAGGGCACTTCAGCTTTCTACTGCTGTGGTCCTTCGCACCCGCCATGGCGGAAACGGTGACGATTCCAGTGGCGGAGGATACAATGCTGTCAAGCCGTTCGCCGGACAACAATTTCGGCGAACACCTCTATCCGATGGACTACACGTA
>CAZTAB010000241.1:0-8282 GCA_964611475.1 uncultured Verrucomicrobiota bacterium
CGATACCCCTTGAGAATAGCGGACGCACAGGTGCAAGGCTGACCACGCACATTCAGGACGTCCTTTACCGCGACCGGAATGCCCAGGTACCGCCGCGAATCGCCCATCGCCCGCGCTTCATCTGCCGAGCGCGCATCCGCAAGCGCCTGCTCGGCATCCAGATCGATATAGGCATTCAACTCGCCATTGCGAGAATCCACCGCCCCAAGGACATCGCGCGTGATCTCCTCCGCGCTACACTGGCCGGCGGCAAGGAGGTCCGCCAGTTCGTGGATCGTTTTTGATTGCAATTCACCCATGTACTGCCCGCTATTCGATGATTGCCGGGACCTCGAACTCGCCCTGGAACGAGGACGGGGCATTCCTCAGGGCGACGTCGCGCCCGAGGCATTCCCGAACCTCGTCCGCACGCAGCACGTTCTCTATCGGTATTGCATGGGCCGTTGGCTCAATCCCCACGAGATCGAGTTCCTGTAGTTTTTCCACATACCGAAGAACTTCGCCGAGCTGGCTCCCGAATTCCACGGCCTGGTCTGGCTCAAGATACATTCGCGCCAGGTGCGACACATAGTTCACATCCATCTGCCCGGAATTCTCTGGTTCAATATCACTCATGGTTCGATTCAGCCCCTTTTCAAGCCCAAGGTTTTTGACGAGCCCGACTCTCGACAAGGATTCCAGAAAGGCGTCCAAGTATCCGACATCACGCGATGTCTCGCAAGATTGCAGATTTCCTCGGCACCGAGCCCTCCCCGGCGGCTTGCTCTAGGTACTCTCCGGCAAGATAAACGGAACCGGCGACACAAACCACGCCATCGCCCTCCCCTATAGCCCAGCGTATCGCATCCGCACATGCATTGCCCAAATCTCCACTTCGGGCACGCACGCCCGCCCGGCGCGACGCCTTCAGCGCATCCGGCAAGGGGAGACGGGCGGGGTTCCGCAGTTCAACGATCCAGATCGGGTCAAAGCGCGGCCCAACCGCTCGAAAAATCCCCTCCACGTCCTTGTCCCTTGAAAATCCGGCCACGAGAGCGGCGGGACGTCCCGGCCACAGTTCATTCACTGTCTCCACAAGCGACTTCGCCCCGTCAGGGTTGTGTGCACAGTCCAGGAAAACGGGAGGATCCCCGGATACAAGCTGACCCCGACCCGCCCATGTGACTGATTCCAGGCCCGCCGAAAGGGAGCAGGCGCTCAGCTTGTAGCCGCGGAGCTCTGACAGAATCTCCGCCACCGCCAGAGCAACCCGTGCATTCCCGACCTGGTGCTCCCCCCGAAGGGGAAAACGCAGTGGCCCCAAGGAATTCGACCCGGTCTCAAACGTGATCTCTTCCCTCGCGCGGGACTTCCACACCGACACCCGGTCGGCAGCGTTGATCACGGGTGCGGCATGGACCCGCGCCGTTTCTTCAATCACCGCCCTCGCGGCGGGCGGCATTTCCCCGACGACGACCGGAACTCCCGGCTTGATGATACCCGCCTTTTCGCGGGCCACGTCCCCGATCGAGTCCCCCAGAAATGATGCATGGTCAATCCCGATGGATGTGATGGCCGTAACCATCGGCTCAACCACGTTAGTGGCGTCCAATCGGCCGCCCAGTCCGGTTTCCAGGATCCACGGGTCCGCCTGCTCGCGCCGAAACCAAGCAAATGCCGCGGCAGTAGTGAACTCGAAAAACGTGGGTGCCCGGATACACGATGACTTCTCCAGGTCCCGGGCGGCCTGCTCCACCTCCAGCAGAAGGGGATAAAGCACATCATCCGAAATTTCAACATCCCCGACCGACAGCCTTTCATTAAAGCGAAGGAGATGCGGGGAAGTGTAGCGGGCAGCCAGGAAGCCGGCCATTCGCAAGATGCTGTCGAGCATGGCGACCACGGATCCTTTCCCATTGGTGCCAGCCACATGAACGATCGGGGCACCGACATGCGGATCGCCAAGCTCACGCAAAAGGGCGCGGACCGTACCAAGCCCGAGCTTGATGCCCCCGGCGCGCCGGGAGTAAAGATCGTTCAGGAGGTCTTGAAGCGATGGGTCCACGGAATGGGAAGCGCATAGAAACTCATGGGCGAAGACTCAAGGGTCATGAATCGAGCGGAAGAATAGCGCTGCCTGCCCCAACCCCTTTCACAGGCCGCAGGTAATCCAGGATTGAAATAAGATCCTCTTTCAACTGCTTGCGTTCCACCACACGATCGATCAGGCCATGCTCCAGAAGGAATTCGGCGGTCTGGAAGCCGGTCGGAAGCTCGGACTGAGTGGTCTCCCTGATGACGCGCGGCCCGGCGAACCCGATCAGCGCCCTGGGTTCAGCAAGGATCACGTCGCCCAGGGTCGCGAAACTTGCCATCACGCCGCCGGTTGTCGGATGCGTGAGGACCGAAATGAAGGGAAGGCCGGCACCCGAATGCCGAGCCACGGCGCCGCTCGTCTTCGCCATCTGCATGAGACTGAATACTCCCTCGTACATTCGGGCACCCCCGGATGCGCTGATGACAATGACCGGGAGTTTCTGCTCTGTGCAACGCTCAAAGAGGCGCGAGATCTTTTCCCCGACAACAGACCCCATGCTGGCGCCAAGGAACCGGAAATCCATCACGCCGATTCCCACAACATGATGCCCCATCCGGCCGGTTCCGCAGGTAACCGCGCCACTGGTGTTGACCTTCTTCCGGTTTTCTTCCAGCTTCTTCTCGTATGACTCGACGCCCTTGAAACCCAGGATGTCGATGCTGCGCATCGTTTCATCCCACTCGGTGAACGATGACTCCTCCATGAGCATGGAGATCCGGTCCATGCCTCCCACCTGCATGTGGTAGCCGCAACTGTTGCAAACCCACAGCGACGCGAGCATTTCCGGCGTATTTACGATCTCCGAGCAGGCGGAGCACTTTAGCCAGAGCCCGTCCGGAACGTCGCGCTTTCTCGAAGCGGCGGCCGGAGAGGTTTTCGATTTCCGCCGGAAAAATGGGATTTTGAATCGAGCCATACGTTACTACCCGCGTGCTACGGTAACGACTTCAACCGTGGATGCCTCCGCCTCCTTGAGTACCCGGGCACATTCATCCGTGGTCGCACCCGATGTCATCACGTCATCCACTAGGAGAATGTGTTTCCCCTGAATCGCCTCACGGCGCAGGGCCAAGAAAGCGCCTCTCATGTTATTCAGGCGTTCTTCGGCTGTCAAACGGGTTTGGGTGTCCGTGTCCCGAATTCTCAGCAAAACAGAGGTTTTGCACGGCTTCGCGAGTCTGCGCGCAAGTTTCGTGGCAAGCAGCGACGCCTGGTTGTACCCCCGCTTGCGCCGGCGGGCAGGGTGCAGCGGAACCGGAACGATCAACTGGATACGGCCCGCGTCGAAATGAGTGTCGACACACGCGTCAAGCAAACACGCGAGATCCTCGGCCATCCAGATGCCACAGGAATATTTGAATGCATGGATGGCCTCCCGAAAAGCTCCCTCGTGACGGACGGCCGATCGGGCACGGTCGAAAAAGCGTTCAGGCCCGGAGCAGGAACGACACACGAAAGCCCGGTCCACCCTCCCCGATACCGTGTCACCACAACGGCTGCACATTGGCGGATGCATGAACTGGACGGTCATCCAGCAGTCCCAGCACAGGTAGCGGAAGGCCTCCGGCCCCGGCTCTCCGCATCCGCAGCAGGTTCGCGGGTAAAGCAAGTCGCCCAGCGGCACGCCCAGGGCCTTCAAAAACCCCGCGCTCACCCCGGGAACTCCGGGGAGGAACGGCGCGCAATCAACCCGGCGACAACGAGCAGCGCCAGGGCCACCAGGCAGGCCACCGGGCCCTTCGTGAAGTCTACCGTGGCATTCCCCGGGACCCGGCTCATCTTCTGGACCAGATCCGGCATCGACAGGAGGCACCAGACCCAACCCATGTGAAGGCCGACCCCGAACCAAAGGCTCCGAAACCGGATGTAGAAAAAGCAAAGCGCCAATCCGATAAAAAACAGCGTAAAAACCGCAGGAACATAGAGGCCGGGGGCGTGGTCCCAGCTAAAGACGCCGGGCAGGAGCCCGAATCCAGAATAGATGTGCGCGTGGGCTATGCCCGGCCTGGGGACCGGATTCACGAAGTGAACGAGGCTGAACAGGGTGCTGGAAAGCAATGCCGCCCCGACCAACCACAGGGGCTTTCGTAGTGAACCGAACAAGACCCCCCGAAAAAGTGTTTCCTCAAAAAAAGAGACAAAAATCCCCGCAAAAAAGGCAGCGGGGATCTGGGCGGGAATCCCAGCGATGGATCCCGGCCGGATAGCGTACACTCCGGTGACCACCAGCACCCCCACCGGGATCAGGATCAGCAGCATTCCACTGCCCAACCCGCGCGCAAACTCCCCCTTCCAGCCGGGCAGGCAGGCCAGGCCAAGATGACCCGAAGTCCGTACGCCCCCAAACCACAGGGCCGGGAGAAACCCCAATGCGACCATGCCGACAACCATGCGTGAAACAACCTTCATGAACTCCAGATCACGCAGGGCCGTCATCGAGGAAGATTGACGAGCAAGAAGAATCAGCGCGTTGTAGAGGAGAGGTGCGGCCAGCAACGTCGCCGTAACGCAACCAAAGAGGAGAAGAATCACGGCAATCGCCGGCCTGTAACCCGGATCACTCCTGCATTCGGGCGGAATCTTTGATTCTTCTTTCACCGATGAAGCTCGGAGGGGTAGTTTACCGACTGGAATGATCGAATTTGATGATTACACGATTCTCCGGCGACTCGACCCGGGTGGCATGACCGAGATCTCCCTCGCCAGCAGGCCGGGCGAGAAACCTGTCATTCTGCGATGCATGAAACCGGACTATGCCCGAAAGCGCAGATGGCGCAAGATGTTCTTCCATGGTGCCAAGGTACTCCAGGTGCTGGACCACCCGAACGTGGTGCGAATCATCGATGTCCAGCGGAATTACCCCCTCCCCTACATGGTGCTTGAATATGTCCCATCGAAAACGCTTCGGTCCCGTATCCTGAACCGGGATCCGCTGATTCACGGGAACCTCCTCCGCTTGCTACGGCAAATGGCCGCGGCCCTGGGACACGTGCATAGTAGCGGGTACCTACACCTTGACTTCAAGCCGGAGAATCTCCTGGTGGATGACAATGCGCACGTCACCCTCATCGATTTTGACCTGGCCATGCGGCGAACCAAGCGCCCCGCCCGAGTGCGATCCTTGGATGGAACCCCGTTCTACATGCCTCGCGAGATGCTCCTGCAGCGCACCGTGGATGAGCGGACAGACATTTACGCGCTGGGCGTAACAGCGTACGAGATGGTCGTGTACCGGCAGCCATTCGGCGGTGAGACTCTGGCCGAGGCTCGCGTGGCACAGGCAGATCTGGCCACTCGTCCCGATTTGCTGGCAAGCAATTCGGATGGAGTTACCAGCGGACTGCAGGAAGTGATCTTCAAATGCCTTGCCAAAGAGCCGCCAGCTCGATATCCTTCGATGGGTCTGGTCCAGAAGGCTTTGGAGAGCCTGGTATGAGTGACCTTTATATTCGCCCCTACGACACGCCACACGTACGACGTCGTGTACTCCTCATCGTACTCAGCATCGTTCTTGCCGCGACCGTGACCGGTTTTCTTGCCCGGCGCGGGTGCTCGACGGGCGGCGACTCGCAGTCGCCCGAGTCACCGGAATCGGTCGAGGAGGATCCGAGGATCGCCAAGCTGCTCGCCGAAAAAACCGATTCTCCAGGGGAGAAATCAGAGGGGAATCATCCGCCGACCGGGACGCCCAAGCCAAACCCGGCGGCCTCGGAAACCGATGGGCGCCAGCTGGAGCCCGGGCAGACCGGAAGAGCGCCGGATCAGAAGAAGAAGCCCGGGCCGAAAGTGGACGCAGGAATGCGGTCGACTCCCCCAGTGGCCGATCCAGCCCGGGAGGAGGCGGGACGTCGCCTCCTTGCCACGGCGGAAAAATATCGCGCAGACGGCAACCTCTTGCAGGCTAGGAATCTCGTGCTGCGCGCAATGCCCGCGTTAAAATCAAATGTGAACTCCAACAAGGCGCGCGACCTTGTCGGGGAGATCAACATCGAGCTGCTCACGAATCCCCACAGTATGCCGGGGAAAAAGGACTACACAGTAAAATCCGGGGATACCCTGGCCCGACTGGCGAACGAATATGGAACAACTGTCGGCCTAATCCAGCAGGGAAACAACATCAAGGGAACCCTGATTCGCGTGGGTGATCGACTGCGAATTTTCAGCGGATCCTTCTCCCTGCTCATCGACAAGTCAGCCAACATTCTCGACGTGTACCTGGACGGAGAGTTCTTCAAGCACTACGTGGTCGGCACCGGAGAATTCAACCGTACGCCCGTCGGCGAATTCAAGATTACGGAACGGATCCACAAGCCGACCTGGTGGAGGCCCGATGGCAAGGCCGTTCCGTACGGCGATCCGGAAAACGAACTTGGAACGCACTGGCTCTCGCTGAGCGTCCGGGGATACGGCATTCACGGAACGTGGGAACCGGAAACCATCGGGAAGCAGGCCAGCGCCGGATGCGTGCGCCTGCTAAACGAAGACATCGAAGAACTCTACACGATTCTTCCCCTCGGCACAGAGGTCATCATTCGCGACTGACGTAGCCCTCGCCAGGACAAAGGACTTTTATGGCTCAGCAAAAACACTTTCTTCCCTTCGAGAAACCGATTGGTGACCTTCAGGCGAAGCTGGACGAAATGCGCTCTGCGACGGCGGAAAGTTCCGATATCGACGTCTCAAAAGAGATCGAGCGGATACAGAAAAAAATAGCGGAAACCCGAATGAAAATCTACAGGGACCTGACGCCCTGGCAGCGCGTGCAGGTGGCACGCCATCCGCTCCGGCCCTATACGCGGGATTACATCAAGCACATCTGCCAGGAGTTTATCGAGTTGCACGGGGACCGATCCTATCGGGACGATTGCGCAGTGGTAGGCGGATTTGCCACAATTGACGAACGTCGCGTCATGTTGATCGGAACGCAAAAAGGGCGGGACACCAAATCCAACCTTCAGTGCAACTTCGGATATCCCCACCCGGAGGGATACCGGAAGGCTCTCCGCCTCATGAGGCTGGCCAACAAATACGGACTCCCGATCGTGACGTTCATCGACACCAAGGGCGCCTATGCAGGTGTTGAGTCCGAGGAACGCCATGTATCCGAAGCGATTGCGACCAATCTTCGCGAATCGTTCACCTTCCGGGTTCCCATGGTCGCGGTGATTACCGGAGAAGGCGGCAGCGGCGGAGCGCGGGGAATTGGCGTGGCCAACCGAGTGCTGGTCATGGAGAACGCCTATTATTCAGTCATCACCCCGGAAGGATGCGCGGCTATTCTGTGGAAGGACCGGGAATTCGCTGAACAGGCTGCCGATGCCCTCCGGCTCACCGCGGAGGATCTCCTCGAGCTCGGTATCACCGACGGCATTGTGTCGGAACCATTTGGCGGAGCTCACAACAATCCGGAGGAATCCGCGCGCCTGCTGAAGCTTTCGCTTGGCGAGTCCCTCGCCTCGCTTTGCACACTATCACCAGCGGAACTCATTGAGGATCGGTACAGGAAGTTCCGTGCCTTGGGCAAATTCGAAGAGCAAATCATTGCCGCCAAGTAGACCGCAGGGAAAACGGGAACCCGACCGACGTCCTGCAATACACCCTGCCCCGCCCATCGAGCAAGGGCGAACGGTTGCAGCAAGGTCACCCGCGCGGACCCTGTCACGGAGACGCAAGAGGGACAGCCGCGTGAAAATTGGCCTGTCCTGTCTGATTCCTGTACAGTTCGGATATGAGCACAGCCAAGCCCGAGATCCTGGAAACGCTTTCGAGCCCCTACAACGACGTCGTTGTGCGGCGGCGTAAAAAACGGATCGATTTCGACGTAGCGGGGGCAACCTTTGCTACGTGGCATCCGAAAAAAATGCTTACCGGCTATTCCTGGGATGCAATCACCACCGCATGCATGATGATGGCTGAAGAGCCTCGCTCCATCCTCCTCCTGGGCCTCGCCGGTGGAACCGTGGTCCGGCAACTTCGGGCACTCCTCCCCGACACATGCATCAGCGCCGTCGAGATCGACGAAGCAGTCGTGGATCTGGGCCGCCGCCACATGGAATTGGACCAACTCCAGTGCAACGTGATCATCGACGACGCATACGAGTACCTCCGAACCACGGACCGGTCCTTCGACATCGTGGTCGACGACGTCTACCGGTCCGGTGTGGATGACGTAGAGCGTCCGTACCAAAAAATCCATGACTTGGTT
>CAZTAB010000242.1:0-7115 GCA_964611475.1 uncultured Verrucomicrobiota bacterium
GCCGCCCCGTTCGGAGCTCGACACTCACGTACCTACATGATCATCGACATTCACAGCCACTGCTGGTCGTACCCAGAGCATTTCACCGATGACTTCCGTGGACAGGCCCGGAGAGCGCGCGCCGGCGCGGAAGTTGACCTCACGGTGCGGTTCGACGAATACAGTGCGGCCGCCACAAACTTCGAGGTGGCCCGGACCGTGGTTTTCGGCGGCAAGGCCAGGCGCAGCGGTCTCTGGGTGGAGGACGACTACGTGGCGGGCTACGTGGCCGCTCATCCGGACCGGCTGATCGGTTTTCTCTCCCTAGATCCCACCCAGCACGGCTGGCAGGAGGAGATGCGGCACGGCCACCAATACCTGGGCCTGCAGGGCATCAAGCTCATGCCGATGTACGCCGGGTTCCAGCCGGACGAAACGGGACTGGATCCATTGTGGGAATACGCAGCGGAGAACCATCTTCCGATTCTGCTTCATACAGGCACCACGTTTGTCTCCCAGGCGCCCCTCGAAGCCGCTCTGCCCCGTCATCTGGACCCGGTCGCAACGAGGTTTCCTGATGTGAAGATCGTCATGGCACACCTCGGACACCCCTATGAGAACGAGTGCGTGGCAGTGATTCGAAAGCATCCCAATGTGTACGCCGACGTGAGCGCCCTGCACTACCGCTCCTTCCAGCTCTACCACAGCCTGATGCTGGTACAGGAGTACGGCGTATGGGACAAGCTGCTCTTTGGAACAGACTATCCGTTTACGACCGTCAACGCGTCAGTCAGTGGAATTCGCAGCCTGAACGACATGCTCGAAGGCACCCTGCTCCCGCGGTTAAACCTGGATGAGGTGAACGCAATGATCCACCGCAACAGCCTAGAGGTGCTGGAAATCGAGCGAACCGAATCGTGCCGGCGTGCAACCTCCCGGGAGTGTACTTGACTTCCCGTGGCGCCGGCCCGAAAAACACGCAACAAAAACGCATGGCGATCACCCGGGATGAAAGCCAATAACTGAATTACATCGGATGAGAGGGATATGAGTACGATTCGACTTGGAGTGGTCGGCTATGGCGGCCGAATCGGCGGGGTGATCAGGGAGCCCCTGCGGGGCGCGTACCCCTCTTCGATTCAACCGGACATCCGGATTGTCGGCATTGTGGATCCGGACGAAGACGGCGCGCGAAGACGGCTAGCCCACTGCGACCAGAAAGACGTCCGGTTTTACGACTCTCTCGACGAGATGGTCCGCGCGGCGAACCTGGACGGGTTGATGATTGGAACACGTTGCAACCTACACACACCGTACGCCGTCGAGGCAGCCAAATACGACCTGCCCCTGTACCTCGAAAAGCCAGTGGCAGTGAACATGGACCAGGCCATCCGGCTTGAATCGGCGTTTGAATCCGCGCGGTGCGAAGTAGTCGTGAGCTTTCCACTCGAAGTGACCACCCATTGCAACATGATGCGCAGGTTGATCCAGGACGGGGCAATCGGCCATCCGGAGCACGTGCAGGCGGTCAACTACGTTCCCTATGGGACGTGCTACTGGGAATATGGATATCGGGACTACGAGGTGACGCAGGGCCTTTTTCTGCAGAAAAGCACACACGATTTCAGCTATCTCATGTCACTGCTAAACTCGCCCGTTATCCGCATCGCCGCGATGGCAAACCAAGGTCGCATCTTTGGAGGCGACAAACCCGCCACACTCACCTGCCAGGACTGCAACGAACAATGGACATGCCCCGAGAGCCCGCAAAACCGGGCGAGGAACGGCTCGGGCGGGTCGCTCACCGATCATCTCTGTTTGTTTAGCGAAGCGTGTGGATCGCAGGAGACCGGGATAAACGAGGATTGCTCCAGCGCCCTGTTCGAATTCGCTTCCGGCGCGCACGGCGTCTACTCCCAGGTCTTCTTTGCCCGGCGCGATGCGGGCGCGCGCGGCGCGACCGTCAGCGGCTATGAAGGCACCGTCAGTTTCGACTGGTTCACGAACGAGGTCAAGCAGGTGCGGCACCACGAGCCGGTGACAAGCGTTTCCCGCGCAAGCGGAGGCGACGAGCACTTCGGCGGCGACCACGAACTGGCTCGTGACTTCCTTGGGCTCATTCAGGAACGGATTCAACAAAGCCGCACCCCGATCGAATCCGGCATCCGCAGCGTCTACACCTGCCTCGCCGCCAAGGAGTCCTCGCAAACAGGCCGGTTTGTGGAAGTGAGACAGCTGGGACAGGAATCGTGACCCCACAGAAAGATGCCGGGCAAAGAGCCACGGTATCGTTCGTTTTCGGGTCGTTCAAATATGTCCGACACACGAGGCCCTGCAAGGATTGTGTTTGAAGATTCACCCCCCCATTCTTTACATCAACTCTGTGTGGCTGCAGTGAACCGCCTCAGAACGCCAGCGGGACGCGACGACAGCGTTGGCAGCGGGCATGGGTGCATGTTGCCGAATGTTGACGGATCCGGTTCGGCTCATTTCCTGTCAGATGCGGCGGCGGACACGGGACGATCCCTCTTGGGTCACCCTCTCCTGCTCCGCCGCCGGTACTCCATCGGAGAAACGGACCGGATTTGAAGAAACCGGCGATTGAAGTTCGACAGGTTGTGGAAACCGGTTTCAAAGCAAATCTCCGATACGCTCAGGTCCGTTCCGGCCAACAGGCGGCAGGCAGATTCGATCCGCACCTCGTTGAGGTAGCGCTTGAACGTCTTTCCCGTCGCGCGCTTGAAAAAACGACTGAACGCAGCGGGACTCATGTTGGCCAGTGCGGCAAGTTCATCAAGAGTCACCGATTCCCGCGAACGGCGATGTATCTCCGTGCAGATCCGCGTCACCCTCCCTTCGTCCCGAACCCTTCGCGAAGCCGCAAAACCCGGTGAGGAAAGAATCGTCCAGGCATCCCGGCTTCGCGCAAGATGATCCAAAATCCGAAGAATATTCACGTGCCGCTCGAAAAGCTCCTGATCGGGGAGCTGAAGAATCGCGGGGCTCACATCCTGCACCACGGCGTCGCAGAACCGAACGCCCAGCCGCGCCTGCGCCAGCAACAGGTGGATCGCCTCGAATTCAGGGTACGGGGTTTCCTCCCCGCCCAGGGAGTCGTTCCGGAAGTGAACGGATACAATGCGAATGCCCCGGCCGGGGCTCCGCGCCGCGAACTGGTACGCATGGGGCAGGTTCGGTCCGATCAGAACGAGGTCCGTCCCTCCGAGTCCACCGAGGTGGTCACCAACAAACCGATGCCCGACCCCGCCCGCCACGCAGGTGAGTTCGTACTCTTCATGGCGATGCCAGTCGAACCGGAGTCCTACGGTGGCAGGCGCAAAACAGAAAAAGGGCGTATTCGAGCGGCATTCTATTTCCTTCAACCCTGGCTTCATTTGTACTTATCCGACCAAAAAAGGCCATGTGAACTCAACATTTTCATTAAAAATGTGTTAGCAGCCAACTTCCGAGGTCCGTGTCGGGGCCACCGCTGGCGGGACCCGGACCATTTCCTTCTAAGCCACGGGGCGTCTACGAATTCACGCTGTACGGTGCGACCCACCCCGTTATCGAACGGGGATGCCACAGGGATCAACTTCTCGGATTGCCGGCTCTTGGCCTCTGTCGACATGGCTCTGCCCGCCCCCTCCGGTCCCTCCCAGCCTGAAAGCTATAGCATCAACGCACAGCTGCCCTCTTTGACGTGTCAGCTGAGTTGCCCGCCGGGATTTTCAGCACCCGATAACAACCGCAGCCCGCAGCCGGACAACTCAACCCTCGTCCTTTGCCACTTTCGAAGATTGCCGTGCGTCGATTGCATCGCGAATGGCCTTCGCCATCTCCGGCCCGATTCCCTGCACCTCCGCGATCTCCTCAGTTGAGGCGTTACGTAGTCGCCGAACACTCCCGAAGTAGTTAAGAAGAATTTCCTTCCTCTTCTTTCCCACCCCGGGAATCTCGTCGAGCACAGATTCGCTGATGCGTCTACTTCGCAACTTGCGATGGTAAGTCAATGCAAAGCGGTGCGCCTCGTCCCGGATTTGTTTCAGTACCTTGAGGGCGCTGGACTCTGGATCGAATCGAATCGGCCCGGAAGCCCCTCCTTGCTCGAAGTAGATTTCTTCGTACCGCTTGGCTA
Source organism: uncultured Verrucomicrobiota bacterium (assembly GCA_964611475.1). Taxonomy (GTDB): domain Bacteria; phylum Verrucomicrobiota; class Kiritimatiellia; order SLOV01; family SLOV01; genus CAUZEO01. The sequence goes on from CAZTAB010000242.1 coordinate 4,118, forward strand.
GTCCCGCCGCTGGCAAAGCCCGAAATTCCAGCCGGTCGAGTTCCGCGCGGGCAGCGCGAAGCTGGGTGATCCCGCCATCCACGATTACCAGGTCCGGAAGTTTCTGCGATTCCTTTTTGGCCCGGGAGAAACGTCGGCGGATAACTTCCGCCATCATCTTCGGGTCGTCGACGCCCTGCACCGTCCGGATCCGGAACATCCGGTACCGGTTTCGGTTAGGTACCCCGTCCACCGAACAAACCAGACTGCCAACGGCGTGCGTCCCGCTAATGTTAGAAATGTCGTAGCACTCGATGATACGGGGCGGATCCGACAAATCCAGGGCACGCTGAATCTGCATGACTCCCTCTCCGGCCTCTTCGCGCTGCAGGCCCAGGTCTTTTTTCCCAAGCACCCTGCGCTTGATGGTCCGGCGCAAATTCAACAACGTGTCGCGAAGGGCCGCGGCCTGCTCGAAATCCCTCGCCCCCGCGGCCTCCTTCATTTCCTGCTCCAACTCCGACAACACGCCCCTGCGTTCCCCGCGCAAAAACGCGCAGGCCTCCCCCACCCGCTCGCAATACCCATCTCGATCGACCTTGTCTATGCACGGGGCGGCGCAATACCGCAGGATGTCGTTAAGGCAGTGCGTGTGATCCGAGGGGCCGGGGACACGGGGTCGGCACTGCCGCAGGCCATACCGTTTCTCGACAAAGTGCTGCGTGGCCCGCGCCGAAGCCGCGGACGCATAGGGCCCGTAGTAATTCGCGCCGTCGTCCTTTTCAATCCGAGCGAGTTGCAGCCGCGGCCACGGGTCCGACAGGTTGATCTTTAGCAGAAGGAACCGCTTGTCATCACGAAACGAAACGTTGTAACGCGGCCGGTATTCCTTGATCAGCCGTCCCTCTGTCAACGTGGCTTCAGCACCCGTTCGAACGACGAGAAGGTCGAGGTCCGCGACGCTTTTCAGCAGGCCCCGGAGCTTCGGGTCCGCGCTGCGAAGAGTCCCCTGCCGGAAATAGCTTCCCACGCGCTTCCTTAGCGATGATGCCTTACCGACATAGATGACCCGGCCGGTCCGGTCGCGCATCAGGTACACACCCGGTTTGTCCGGAAGCGTTCGAAGCCTTTCTTTTACTTTGGGCGGCAGATCCATGTATAAACTGTATCATACGACCACCCCGTGAATCGATGGACGTTCCCCCGCGTTCATGGACGGCTTTACGACCAGGTCGTTCTGCAGCAACCCATCGTGGCCTGATTGCTGGATGCGCCCCGCGAAACCAACGGGATACAGGCAGTCGCCGCGGAAATGAACCCGTCGGAAACAACCGTGCTGAACCCGAATAAATAGCGCGGCGTTTCAGAAACTCTGGCTCACGGCGGATCGGGATAGCCGGATTCGGCGGCTGTATCAGCTACGAGGTGCCACCATTCGCGCAGAACGGCCTTGTCGGCCTTCCACTTGTCCGTCCGGGGTTTTGTGTTTGTAGTCTTGCTCAGCGGCGGGTCACGCAGATAGAACGCAACCCGATCGTCCAGCTCCATGTGCAATTTGCCCGCGAGCCTTTCGATCTCTGACGAAAGGTCCATTGTCAAGTCCTCGTACCGCACGCGACAGGGTGATTCCGGCATCCCAGCTTCGAACGCCAAGATCGACTTCATGTGCTGTACCCAGCTCCAGCAGCATGCGCGGGCCAGCGAGTCACCCCGGTGATCGAACCAGCCCGGCGGCGCGGGATAGCTCCACTTCTCCAACGTCGCATCGGCCGTCTGGCCGAGCACGGGCGTGGCATAGCGGTGCAGAAACCGTCCGTCCGTCCAGCCCTGGATCATGCTGCTGATCGTCTCCCGGGGGTCGCGGCGCAGAAAGATAAATTGCGCATCAGGAAACATCCGCTTCAGCGCGTTCAGGCGGAAACAGTTTCCAATTGTCTTATCAAGATACCGGATGGGACGGGTTCCTGCGAGATGTCCGGGACGAAGCCGAAACGGCCCTGTCCGAAGCGTGTGAAACACGCATCCCCGGTAATAATGGCGATAGACTTCGGCAGCCACGTCGTCCGTGATGGCGGGTGCAAGCACCGCGTCATGAAACGAAGAGTCGGCCACCGGCCTCAAGCCTCGCCGCCATGGCTCGTTGGCTTCTTCACGGTGGTGAAAAATTCCAGGGAACTGAGCCAGACATTCGAATAAAAAGTTAGACCCGGACCGCGGCGGCGACACGATAAAAACGGGTTCCGGAAACTGCGCTTTCGATGCACGCCAAGCAACCAGCGGCCAAGCCGCATTCCTTGAGGCGTGAAAACCTTTCAGCAGTGCCTGTTTCATCCGTTTTTCGCTCCCCAGCCCGGCAAGGCGAACCAGAAGAAAAACCCGTGTGTTCTGTATACCCGCAGGGAAGCCGATACATTCCAGGCGATCGTGCTCACCGCCGTGGCGGACGCCGCTCCCAGCAGACCGTATTGGGGAATGAGAAGGAAGTTCAACACCGCATTCAGGATGGCGCTTCCAATCATGATTCGCCCCATGGCGACCTGCTGACCGGTCATGTTGAGAAAAGACCCGCCCGGACCACAGCACGCGCTGAAGTACTTCCCGATGCAAAGCACGACCAGGACCGAAGCAGAGGTTGTAAATTCTTCGCCGAAAAAGCCGAGCACCAATCGCGGGGCCAGAATCAGGATCAGGAAAATGGGAAGCGTGGCCAGCATGACCAGTCGCGTGGCATCCCGCGCGATCCGGCGAAGCCTTTCAACATCTTGCGCCGCATATGTTTCCGCAAATTTCGGGTTGCTGATGCTATTCACTGCTGTAAGGACAAAACCGTTCAACACCGCCACTCGGAAAGCGATCCGATACTCTCCGACAGCATCCACGTCCCGGAAATATCCCAACATGAGCGTGTCGGTCCAATTCAACAGCAGGTGCATGCCGGCGGTGATCATCATGGGCGCAGAAACTGTCAGCAACTCGCGATAGGACGGATCAGCACCTGCCTCCCCGCCTGAGGGAACTC
>CAZTAB010000243.1:0-20433 GCA_964611475.1 uncultured Verrucomicrobiota bacterium
CAAATCCAATTCACCCGCTCAACTCTCCTTACCCAAGGAGAATATGGAGGGGTATTCCCGGAATACATGCTTCGCGTCGTGCTTCCCCAATTTTCAATTTTCAGCCTGCCCCCGGCCCTTCCGCCCAACCGCCAGGAGCACGCTCAACTCAGGCATCGACCCAGGCAATTTTTCCAAGTGGACCGATTCAAAACCCGCCCGTTTCATCCACTTTTCGACTTCTGATGGTTCGAAGCCGAGCCACTGGTCCGCCCATTGCTCCCGGACCCATTCCTGCTCGTGCCGGACCAGATCCAGAATGACAATGCGCCCACCGGGACGGAGAACCCGCTCGGCCTCCTGAATCGCCAAGAATGGGCGGGCAGCATGATGCAACGCCTGGCTAAGGAACACAACATCCACTATCCGATCCTCCATCGGCAGGGACTCGACATCCCCCTCCACCGCGCGAATCCGGTCCGCCAGTCCGGCCTGTTCCGCGTTGGCCTTCAATGCACGAACCATCCGGGGCGAACTGTCCACCGCCGTCACACACGCGCCGCTTCCCGCCAGCAACAGGCTCAAATCTCCCTGTCCGGCACCGAGATCGGCCACCTCCCCTCCGGCAAAGCCAGTCGCCAACCCTGCGGCCAAGGCCTGCCAACCGCCGCCGGGCTCGGTCAGGGTTCCGTAGGTCCCAGCCATCCGGTCAAAAAATTCCCTGCTGCGCTCCCGACGCAAATCAATGACCCGGCGAACCGACGCGCAATCCTCATTGGATTGAGGAACCTCCAGAAGTCGCTCCCGCAGCAACGCGGACAGGACCGGGTCGTGGGACGCCGACCCGCATCGGTAGTACACGCTGGTTCCATCACGCCGCGTCTCCACCAATCCGGCGTCCCGCAGTGGCTTCAAATGCCGGCTCACCGTCGACTGCGGAAGCCCCAGGATACTAACTATCTCTGCAACAGATAGTTCCGAAATGAAAAGAGCCCGAATGATCCGTAAACGAATCACGTCGGACAAGGCCTTGAACAGCTCGAGGGTAACAATCATGTCCATTCATCAGTTAATTCGGATAACAGGATGCATGAGAATCAAGGAGTATTCAAATGGATTTGGAGATCTGCTGCAGGTCCGGCCAAATGGTACCTGGGCAAATTCAGTCTGTTTCTTCCCCCCCAATCATGGCAAAAGAACCCGGTCTACGAGCGATGAAAGTAACTCCGATTATTGGATCAAAATTCCGCAGCGATGGCGGAGCGAACTTCGGACTGGTTCCCAAGAAGATCTGGGCCCGGCTGATTGAGCCGGATGAGTCGAACCTGATTCCACAATGCGCCCATTGCCTGTTGGTCGAACTCGATGACGGGAGGGTCGGGCTAATTGACACTGGCATCGGCGACCCATCCGAGTTCTCAGACCGCGAACGGAAATTCAATGGCCTGGAGCAGGATGATTGGGAACTGATGGATGCTCTTGCGCGGAATCAGATCGATCCCGGTGACATACACTTTGTCATCTTGACCCACCTGCACTGGGATCATGCAGGTGGCACGGGCCGCAAGACGAAAAAGGACGGGTGGGAACTCACATTTCCGAACGCCCAGCACTTTGTGCACGGCATCGAATGGGACGATGCAACCTCAAGCGATCCGCTGCTGGGCAACGCATATCCGCAGGAGCGGATCGCGGCGCTGATCGAGTCACGGCTCGATTCCGTCATCCTGGTGACGGACGCGGCTCCAGATATTCTGCCGGGAATACGGCTGGCTCGAAGCGGGGGGCACACCGAGGGACACTGCGTCGCGGTCCTGACCGCGAAGGAAATCGAAATCAATCACCCTTCCGCCGGCGACTTTGGGGACGTCGGCACCATCGTTTTTCCCGCGGACGTGTGTCCCACCGCGGCTCACCTGAGAATGTTGTATCAGCTCGGCTTCGACACCTACCCACTTGCCACGAGGTTGTGGAAGCACGAGAACCTGGCCGAGATTGCCGACGAAGGCTACCTTCTTATCTTCGATCACGATCCCGCGCGCATCGGGGGAACAATCCGGCGCGATCCCGGGAAGGAATACCTGCTGGACCGGGAGCTTCCGCTGGTGGCGGACGCATGACGGAACAGCCGGTCGACGTCCGGCGGGTGATGCAGCGCGCGGACGGGTATCTGGATCTCAAGTTGTGGGAACGCGCGCGGAGAGAACTCGACAAGGTTCCCGCGGAACGGCGCAAAACGCTGCTGTACGTCCAGCTGCTGCTGCGCCTCTCCTTTGGGGAAGAGGACTGGAAGAGCGCGAGCAAGTGGGCAGGCATCCTGCGCAAAAGCGCCCCCAATATTCCGGATTACTGGATTCAATGCGCATACGCCGTCCGGCGGGCCCACGACATCCACACGGCAAAAAGGATTCTCCTGGAAGCGGGCCAAAAGTTTCCGTCCGAGGCGGTCATCCCGTACAACCTTGCCTGCTACGCATGCAGTTCGGGGGATCTGAACCTGACACGCGAGTACCTTGGCATCGCGTTCGGACTCGAACAGGCGTACCGGGAACTCGCCGAGGAAGACGAGGATCTGAAGCCGATGTGGGATGAACTCGAGAACATCCCGGCTAGAAACAAGGGTGGAAACTAGGATCGGTTTTCAGCTGCCAGGCCAGTGGCGCAGGGGCCTTCAGCCCCTGTGGCAACCGACGGCCCACCCGGACCAAAGAATACATCTGCCGTGGGCCACGGGAACCCCAACGCTTCAAAACACGACTTCCACCTTGAACCCCTTGAGGAGGGGACCCGTGGATTGCGGGATGTGGATACGGCAGCCGGATCAAGCGTTCAGACAACTTCAAACGAATTGCCATCAAAATCCTGAACAAAGGTGATCGTCTTCTCTCCCTTTGGAACCTGCCGGATCTCGACATTCCCCCGTTTGCACCGATCAAGGAAATCGGGGAGCGAGTCCACCTGCAGGCAGGCATGATCGATGGCCGGCTTTCTGCCGGGATCATGGTGGATGAAGATTTCAAAGTGCACCACGGTTCCGATATAATTAATGATCCGGATCTCTTCTTCAATCCTGAACAATCCGCGCGAAATATCAGCCGGCAGCACCTTGGGCTCCTGTTTCTCCAGGCCGAGGATCTGCTGATAAAACCGGTCCGCATTCTCTTCGGTGCGACAGGTCAGGCCTGTATGTTTGAAAATCATGGAACCACCACTACTACGGATTGATGATCACTTTGACCGCTTCCTGTCCCGCCAGGACAAGCGAAAATCCTTTTCCCGTTTCCGCGAGCGGAAACCGGTGGGTGATCATGTCGTTCACCTGGATCCTTCCCGCAGCCAACAGGCCTTGGGCCTCCACGAGGTCATCCGGGCCACAATAATAGGATGTGAGGATCCTGACTTCGCGAGTCCAGAGTTCGTTCAGAGGCACCGGCGCGCCCTTCTCCGGGGCCGGGACCGTGTAGAAAACGATCGTACCCCCCTTGTCCAGGCACTGCCATGCCTGTTCGATCGCGGAGATGGAGGAAGTGCAGAGAATGATCACATCCGCTTTCTTGCCCGCCCGCTCGAAATGATCGGGCCCGCTTTCCTTGCCCGCATCGATAACGGCGTCGGCGCCGTTTGTCATGGCCAGCCGGAGCTTCGCGGCACTAACATCCGAAGTCACGACGGTCGCATTCCTCTGTTTCGCCAGCTTGACATGCAACAGGCCCGACATGCCGCAGCCCACAATGAACACGGTCTGGCCTTCCGTGATCCCGGCCAGGCGCTGCGCCCTGACAACGCATGCCAGCGGTTCCATGAAAGTGCTCTCCTCACAGGACAGATCCTCCGGCAGTCGGAACGTCCCTTTCCGAACAAAGATTTCAGGAACAAGGACATACTCCGCGAACCCCCCCGGCAATCGCTCCTTGACTTCCGTGCACTGCGGGTGGTGTCCGCTCCGGCAGTAGCCACACTCCCCGCACGACATCTTCGGGGCGATCGCGACCCGGTCTCCGCAGCTGTACCGCGTCACATCCGCACTGACAGCCACGACTTCTCCCGCCACCTCGTGGCCCTGCACCAACGGGGCGCGCGGAAGACGATACCACTCGACGATGTCACTCCCGCAAATCCCGCATGCTTCCACCTTGACCAGCATTTCGCCCGGACCAGGTTCGGGACGGGGCAGGTCCTCGATCCGGATGTCCCGGTTATTGTACCACATGGCGACTTTCACACGCTGGGTCCCTGCTCCGGAAAAGGGGAGTCGGTCGTCAGACCGGGGCCTCGCTCTTGAGAGTGTTGTACATGTCAAGAGCGGCGGCGGGCGCGAGGTTTTCATGCACCACTGCGTTCACGGCCTGGATCATCGATGTGGGCGAGTCCGCCTGGAAGATATTTCGTCCCATGTCGACTCCTGCCGCACCGCCTTGGACAGCATTGTATGCCATGGTCAATGCGTCCAGCTCATCGATCTTCTTTCCGCCCGCCATGACGATAGGAACCGGACAGGACGACGTGACAGTCTCGAAGCCCTCATCCACATAATAAGTCTTCACCGACTGGGCACCCAGTTCAGCGATGATCCGACAGGCAAGGCGAAAATACTTCGCATCGCGCGTCAGATTCTTCCCGACCGCCGTGACTCCCATTACGGGCATCCCCACCCGCAGGCCGGCGTCGACCAGGCGTGTCATGTTATGGATCGATCGGGTCTCATATTCCCCGCCGATAAACACCTGAATGCCAACACCGGCAGCGTTCAGGCGGACCGCATCCTCCATGTCCATTGCGATCTGCTCGTCGGATAATTCCTTCAGGATGCTCGGGCCACCGCTGGCACGCAACACCATGGGTTTCGGGCTCTCCGCCGGAACCACGGACCGAAGAATGCCGCGGGTGCAAAACAGCGCGTCACAGCCGGGAAGGAGCGGAACAATGTTGAGGTCAATTCGCTCCAGTCCCGTGGTGGGGCCCTGGAAATAGCCATGGTCGACCGCCAGCATCACCGTGCGGCCCGTCTTCGCATTGTACACGCGCGCCAGACGGTTCTTCATCCCCCAGTCGTACTGGTGTGAGCCCTTCAGGAAAAAACCGGGTGCCTCCTGCCGTACGTTCTCGTGATACTGTTTCCCTTCCTTGTCCTTCTCCGGCATATGATCAGTTCCTTTCGGTCACGGATAGTCTTGCATGGAAGAATTCTGCCACCCGGCGTTAACCCGGTCACCCCGCCCGGCGTTCTTCCAGCCACGCCGCGCGGAAGAATCCCGCCGTCCCGTTCCCATGTCAAGAAGATCGGCGGACAGCCGGCGATGGGCCGGGCGGTGCAGCTTCTGCTCGCCCCTGCCCACCTCGAGAAGGTCCAGACCTCGATCCACTCCTCGAACAACCACCGCTGAATTCGGTCTTCCCCCCTCAACTCAGCCACTGCCCGGTGCCAAGGAGTCTCCATTCTTTTGAGCATTGGATGGCGAAGAAAACCGACCCCACAATACTTTCATCACCAGCTGAAACAGGCTCCGGTTTCGCAACGGGCCCCACCCAACCATGCATGGCCAGCCATTTTGATTGAATTCCGGAGAACACACCCTGAGAATCAGCAGGAACTGGATCAAAAGTGCGTTGTCAGTAAAGGTCGAGGGCATGTCACACATATCACGTCGTACATTTCTCCGGAACGCAGCAGCCGTGTCGGCAGGATTCGCCGGGCTGTACCACTTCGCCGGATGTGCCGGGAAAATTCCAACACGGTTACCTGGATATGGACCGCTGCAACCCGCAAGGAATGGGTGGCTTGATCTGCCACCCGGCTTTGACGCTCAAATCATTGCGAGAACAGGCCAGACAATGGCCGATTCTCTTTTGCGGCCCGGGGGGCCGGACGGGATGGCTGCGTTCGATGCCGGGGGCAACAAAACAATATTGATTTGCAACCATGAGCTGGGAGTGGAGCACGGTCCTTTTGGCCAAGACCTGGAACGCCTGAGTCAGGTTCCACCTCATCTGATTTACGACCTGGGAAACAAAAAACCCGCGATGGGTGGCACAACGACCCTGGTTTACGACATGAAAACAAGACATGTTGAGAATCAATATTTGAGCCTCGCCGGCACGCGGCGCAACTGTGCCGGTGGCCCCACGCCGTGGAACAGTTGGTTGTCCTGTGAAGAAGATGTGACGGTAATGGGTGGTGATTGGAGGCAGGACCACGGCTATGTCTTTGAGGTGCCCGCCTCAAGTACCGCCCGGCTAACCAAACCGGAGCCGCTCAAGGCGATGGGACGATTCGTGCACGAAGCAGTGGCAGTCGACCCGGAAACCGGCATTGTCTACCAAACCGAAGACCGCAATGATGGATGCATTTATCGGTATGTTCCGAAAGAATACGGCCGCCTGGCCAACGGGGGCAGATTACAGGCCCTGGCCATTCGTGAGCAGAAATCTGCTGACCTGAGGAACTGGCCCGCCAACAATGCGGCGCCATTTCCTGTGGGCTTTCCCACAGCCATCGAGTGGATTGACCTCGATGACATCCAGTCACCGGCAAATGACTTGCGGAACCGCGCATTTGAGGCCGGCGCGGCCCAGTTTGCACGCGGTGAAGGCATGTGGTTTGGAAAACAATCCGTTTTCTTTGCTTGTACCAACGGGGGGGCAGCTCAACTTGGGCAAATATTCAGGTATACGCCAAGTCCACACGAGGCAAGCTCAACCGAAAACACAAAACCGGGAACACTGGAGTTGTTCCTTGAATCAAATGCTGATGCAACCTTCAAGAATGCCGACAATCTCACCGTCGCCCCCTGGGGCGACGTGCTCATCTGTGAGGATTGCAGTGGCGTAGACAGGCTGCTCGGCATCACCCCACGTGGCGAGACATATGTTCTGGCCCGCAACGCACACAACGAATCCGAGTTGGCCGGGTGCTGTTTTTCGCCCGATGGCAGCACGTTATTTGTCAACATTCAATACCCTGGCATTACGTTCGCAATCACAGGGCCTTGGCAGTCACAACATCTTGCCGGTTGAAAACAAACCGTGCAACCGCTCCGGCCAGACAGCCATGCGCGCAGGCACATCCGGTCGCGCTTGTCCGCGGTCGACGGACCTGTCGGCGGGAGTCGGTCTTGTCACCTCATCGATCCCAGACCACGATGGGCACCGGGTCACGGCATTACGGCAGCGTAATCTCCCCGTTCGCGACTCTCCGCAATGTTTCCGGATACAACCGGTGCTCGCACTCGAGAATTCGTGCCGCGAGTGACTCCCACGTGTCGGCCTCCAGCACCGGGACACGCTCCTGAGCGATGATCGGCCCGGTATCGTAGTTCTCGTCCACGACGTGTATCGTGACACCGGATTCCTTTTCTCCCGAGTCCAGAACCGCGCGGTGAACATGCATGCCATACATCCCCTCCCCTCCGAACTTCGGCAGGAGGGCGGGATGAATGTTGAGCATAGTACCCCGGTAGTGCTGCAGCGTTTCCGGACCGAGTTTCTTCATGTATCCGGCGAGAACCACGACATCCACCCGATACCCTGTGAGCACCTGCAGGATCGCGCGGTCCAGTGCGCCCACGCCCGGGTGCGTCTTCCCACTCAGGTGCATTGCAGGAATACCTTCCTTCTTCGCGCGCTCCAGCGCACCTGAGCCGCTGTTGTTGCTTATGACAACAACAGGATCCGCCAGGAGTGATCCGTTTTTGCAGGCATCCAAGATCGCCTGCATGTTGGTTCCGCCTCCCGATGCAAGGAAACCAAGATTCATTTTCCTCGAAGGCCCCGCTGAAATGCCCCGTGCATCTCCATCCAACCGCTCTCAAGCACGCGGACATCCGACGCGATCGTCACCATGTGAAACCCCTGATTGATCCGGCCAACCGCTCCCGCTACATCGGTTTCGGGGAACGCAGCGATCTTGCCGCGAGAGAGCGTCGCGTCGAGGATGTACTGAATTGCCTCATCGATCCCATGCGGGCGGCTTTCCGTTGCCTCGAGATTGAAACGCAGATCCCCGGGACCAATAAAGCAGCCCCCCACGCCATCCATCGACAGAATGTCCTCCACCTCATCCAGTGACTCAACCGTTTCGAACATCGGCAAAAACAGGAGATCCTCGTCGATCCGACGAAAATACTCCTCTCCCCCACGAATTCCCGCGCGTGCCCGTCCCCTGGACCGCTTGCCCTTCGGCGGATAGTAGCAGGCATCAACCAAAGCTTCCGCTTCGGCCCTGGTGTCCACCATCGGCGCAACGATGCTTTCGTAACCGGAATCGAGAAGCCACAGGATCTCCTGCGGTAAGTGCCCGGAAAGCCGGGGAACGGCGATGCAGTCCGTCGAATCGAGCGCCCGAAGCGCGGAGACCACTCCATCCACGTTCCAAAGGCCGTGCTGCAAGTCCAGCAGCACAAAGTCAAAGCCCGAGCTAGCGGCGACTTCCAAGGAAAGCAAATTGTCGATCTGGGCCAGCACTCCAACGACATGGCCCTTCGCCCCAATTCTTTCAACAAGGCGATTGCTCATCAGTTCCTTTCCTGCGCAAAGCAGCATTCATAATGCAAGATACAAGTTCCTCCGGGGCTTCCGTCCCGTCCGTGATCAGGCTGGCGACTTCTTCGTACACCGGGCCGCGGAGGGACAGAAGCTCTTCCACTTCCTCCCGTCCCCCGGACCGCAGAGGCGGTCGGCGGGAGGCCGAACCGGCATCAGCCTGAATCCGGGCCCACAGGATATCTGAGGGAACCCTCAAGTACACGACGAAAACATCTTCATCAATGAGTTCCCTGTTCGCCTGAGTCATGACGGTTCCGGCTCCGAAGGTAATCACGCATGAATCCTCGCGCATAAGGTCCCGCGCCACATCCGCCTCGACTCGCCGGAAGTGTGTGTTTCCTTTCGTTGTGTAAATGCTCGCCAGCGTGTCCCCTTCGCGTGCCTCGATGTAGTCATCCACGTCGTGACAGGGCCACCCCAACCGATCGGCCAGCACACGACCGATCGTGCTTTTCCCCGAGGCCCGGGGGCCGACAAGCACGATTTTCATTCTAAACCACCTGGACCATTCTGATTTATCCTCCGCGGGAAGCCCAGCCAGGCAACATGGCAGCGGTCCGCACACCTCCGGGCTGCACCTTCCAAGCCGAGAAAGAACCAGCCCGGAACGCTGGCGGGGGCCGACACACCTCGCCTCCGCTATTCAGTACTTGCAGGGTTCCGATTCTTCATTTTGACGACAACATCGATCGAGGGCTTAATGCTCCGAAATGGAGCCACGGAGCAAGGCTCGCCCGAGACACTCCCTGTCATTTTGCACAGCGACGCTGTACATTGCCGTAACAAATCCCGGACGGCCTACACCGTGAGTCGCCGTGCCCGAGCGCGAATTTCCCACCGTTCACCCGTGGCGCAGCCATCGCGGACGATGACCGCTTCCTGGTGTAGCGCAACCGTGGGGCAGATGTGCCACGGAATGCCGTAGAGCTCGTCCCCGACCGCGAAGTCGTCGGCATGAGAGGTTTCGAACGTCAGGTGTTCTTCATTCTGAATCAATGGATGCGCATCCGGTATTTCGTGAAAGCGCACCCGGTTTTCGATCGGGTTTTCCCCCGATACCGCCTTGTGGCCCAAATCGACACAGAGCCGCCCCTGCAGCGGCTTGCTGATCACCCGGGTGAGTACGGCAGCGGCCGAAATAAAGCCCAGGTCCTGGAACTTTACTTCCATTGCCGCGTCCCAGAACAGCGTGGTGCCCGGGCTGCACTGGTAGGAAGTCTCGGAAAACTCCCCCGACAGGGCCCGGCGGGCATGGATGCCAAAGGTAGGCGACCCGCCGCCGACAATCTGTCCCACCGGCATCCCCTGATCCCGGAGCATCCGGAGAAACCCAAGCACCGGCTCGAACGCAGCCGTGGAACGGACAATACGGTCGTCAACCGGCTCATCATGCACATGGCCATCGTAGACATGCAGGCCGGCGAATTCAACCCCAGGCAACTCCGCCACCCGCCCGCACACAGCCAACGCCGCCTCGCCCACCTCGATCCCCGTACGATGCATTCCGCAATCAACATCCAGGTACAATGGCAACACCTCTCCAGCGGCAAGGAAAACCGATGAAATCGAGTCGACCACGCCCGGGTCATCAACCAGGGCTGAGATCCTCGCCCCCGGATACTTCCGGCCAAGATCGAGTAGCCGTCGAATGTTGGGACCCACCGGCTGGAATGCGAGCAACACATCGGGCACGCCCGCCTCGGCTGCCATCTCCATCTCCGCAATGGTGGCAACCTTTACGCACGTGATGCCGGCCGCCAACTGCATCTCCAGGACCTGCGGAAGTTTGTGAGTCTTGACATGCGGGCGAAGATGCCCTGCCTGTCCCTCGACAATCTCAACCATGCGACGAACGTTGTGCTCCACCCGGTCCGGCCACAGCAATAGCGCCGGCGAGGCAACCTCGTCGGGATTCCCGATCTGACACCAGGGACTGTTCATGGGGACCTTATTATCCCGAGAAGGCTCGATCCGCCAACTAGATTTTGCGCCGGGCTGTCCTGCTCCCAATCAATATCCGCGTCGCCTCCCCATGCAACCCAGTGAACCGCAATGAAAGCCGCCATCACGATGGGCAACGAAATACAGGCGGATTCCTCATCGACCTGGCGCCCCATCTCCCTCGTTTCGCTTCCTGCTCAGGAAAGGACCCGACCCATACAACATCCGGCCAGGGCACACTCGTGCTTGCACTTTGCAGCGTGATGGAGCAGACTGCGCGACCCGTCAAAACAAGGAGGAGTCAATGAGGCAGAAGAGCCTGTCAGAAGGCATTTCGAAAGAGAATCCGGACGGCGTAGTGCGAAAAACGCTCGCGTACAACGATGAAGCAATGTTGTGCCATTTCGTTCTTCAGAAAGGAGCGCAAATTCCGCTGCACGATCACCGGGCCAGCCAGATCGGTTACGTGGTGCGGGGGCGCGCCCGGTTTCTCGCGGAAAATCCGGAGGACGAATTCGAAGCAAAAACAGGCGATACGTATGTGCTCGACCCGCATGTAAAACATGGGACCCTTGCACTGGAGGAAACTGAATACATTGAGGTTTTCACGCCGTCGCGAGATGAGTACAAGGACTTCCAACAATGAAAATCACGGTCCTCGACGGCTTTACATTGAATCCCGGCGACAACCCCTGGGACGGGGTTTCCGCCCTGGGAAGCTTCCAGGTATTCGACCGCACACCGGAGGAACAAATCCTGGAGCGCGCCAAGGGATCGGATATCCTCCTGACCAACAAGACCCCGATCACCGCAGAGACCATCGCAGCCCTGCCCGACTTGAAATTCATCGCGGTCCTGGCCACCGGGTACAATGTTGTCGACATCGACGCGGCACGCGAGCGAGAAATCCCCGTGTCCAACGTGCCGATCTACGGAACAGACACGGTATCGCAATACGTTTTCGCTCTCGTGCTCGAGCACTGCCACCACGTTGCGCACCACGCCACACGGGTCCTCGACGGCGAGTGGAAACGCCGCGGAGAGTTCTGTTTCTGGGATTACCCGCTGACTGAGTTGGCAGACCTCACCATGGGCGTAGTGGGATTCGGGAGGATCGGACGCCGGACGGGAGAACTTGCGCATGCGTTCGGCATGAATGTCATCGCGGCCGACGTGATCCAGAGCAATCCACCCGACTATGAGCCATTCGCCTGGCGATCCATCGAAGAGACCTTCAGCGAAGCCGATGTCGTCAGCCTGCACTGCCCCCAGACACCGGACAACGCGGAGTTCGTCAACAACGCCCTGCTCCGGAGAATGAAGCCGTCGGCCCTCTTCATCAATACCGCGCGGGGAGGCTTGGTCAACGAACAGGATCTCGCCGAGGCATTGAATAACGGAGTCATCGCCGGGGCCGCGCTGGACGTCGTCTCCGTGGAGCCGATCGAGAAATCCAACCCGCTCTTCGGGGCGAAGAACCTGCTGATCACGCCCCACATGGCCTGGGGCACACTCTCCGCGCGAAAGCGGCTGATGGGAACAACGGTAGAAAATGTGCAGGGCTTCATGAACGGGAGGACGATGAACGTGGTCAACGGTCTGTAGGCCGCGTGGACTTTCTTGGTTTCAAACCAACCTTCCGAAAACTTCGCATGAGGAAGCAGCGAAGACCGAAATGAAAATCGCCGTCGACCTCATCGTTCTCACGTGCCTTCTCTACTACCTTTACAAGGGCACGAAACGCGGGTTTCTCCTTTCGTTTCTCGGCGTGCTTTCCATCGTCTGTTCCTACGTTGGCGCGTATGCGCTCTCCGAGCCCTTGGCCGCCGGGTTTGAAGCCGCCTACGAGTCAAATCCAATCGGCACACGTATTCTCGCCGGGGGCGCAATCTTTGTTCTTATCGCCGTGGCGTTCTCACTCGTTCAATTCATTGCCGGGCGGTTCATGACGAAGACGCGGGAGGACGGGAAAAGGCACATCCCCCTCTCTCCCGCGAGCAGAACCCTGGGAGGCCTCATCAGCATCGGCGTGGCAGTGATTCTTCTCACCGTCCTCTGGTGGGTCTACGATGCCATGCGCGCGTCGGCCTGGACAAAGGGTCTGCCGGACCTCGATGAGACGATCTTCGCCACCACATCGCAAACGGTCGTAAAAGGAATCGCGTCGCTGGCACTGAAGGGGAAACTGCAACCCGAACAGGCTTCCTTCGCCGCGGAATTGATCAGCGCCCCCGGCGACGCGGTCAAGGACGCCCGGGAATTACTCGACGACCCCACGATGAAGGCGCTCTTCGAGAGCCTGGCCTTCCGCGAAGATTTCCTCTCCGGGGACGAAAAGCGGGTAATCCAGAACCCGGAATTCGGCGCGCTTTTCAAAACGGACTCCACGATGGAGCGAATGGTGAAGATGGGCTTGGTGAACAAGGAGAAGGAACCGGAGAAACTCAAGAAGGCCCTGGGTCGACAACTGGCCCGCGCCGGCGACAGGCTGAGTGGTATTCTCGAGGATCCGGAGATCCAGAAAATGGTCGAGGAGTTGCAGCAGGAGGAGGCACTACAGGACGGTGACTGGAAAACACTGGTCTTCGACAAGCGCATTCGCGACATCGCGGCCCGGGTTTTGAAACCGGCGGAAGAAAAAAAGGAATCGGAGCCGACCGAATACGCGGAATGACACGGAACTTTTGGCGGGCAAGATCCCCGTGGATTTGCACGTTATTGTGCATGTTACGTTGGCAAAATTAGTTTCCGTTCATTTTGTCCCTGGTGTATTTTCAGGAAAAGGAGAGGAAGGAGAGGTAAAATGCCTGTATTCAAAAGCGGCGAAGGGAATGCGCCAGGCTGGTGCGAGTTGGAGGACTTCGAATTAATTCACCTCTCGCCCGACGTGCCGGCGCAGGTAGAGCGCAAAAGAGAAAAAGAGGTGTTTCTCGTCTGCCAGGGGCGGATCAATCTGGTCTCCGACAAGTCCGATTGCAACTTTATGCCCGGCGGATGGATCAATCTTCGCGACAATGCCGACGGCCCAGTCCAACTGCGGGCGCTCTACACCGATGCCCTCGTGTTTCGCGCCATCGGCAGGTGGAGCTCCGTAACCAGCGCCGGATTGTTTGACGTCTGGACCACCACGCCACCCGATTTCGATACTCCGTGTGACTACAAGAAGACAACCCGATTCGACAACCACTATCACGACTTCGACGAGTACTGGGTCGTGTACGAAGGCGAGGCGACAGTGGCCAGCGAAGGGAAATTGTACGAAGTCGGGCCCGGGGACTGCATCGCCACTGGCATGGGGTGGCATCACGACGTGGTTAGCCTGAAGGACGACGAGAAAAAAATGCATGCGGTCTACTTCGAAAGCGGCCTTGAGGCCCAGGGCCGCACCGGGCACCTCTGGGAACCGAAGCACGGAAAAGCGGAACCACAGCTGGATCGAGTGTGACAGATCAGCTGTCGGGCCCAGGCCTGCCGCATTTTCAGCCCCCGCTTCACCGAAAAGCTTCTTATCCTTGACTAGTCCACCTTAAAATCCCGAAAACAGATCGATGGAAAGCGAGAAGAGGAGACAACAGCCGGACTCCCCCCTCCGCTTCATTCTCGTCGGGGCCGGGGGGCGGGGCCGCATGTGGGCGCGCGGCATCCTGGAGCCGTTCATCTCCACGCAGAAAAGGATCCAGCCGGTCGCAATCGTCGATCCGTCGACCGAGGTCTTCCCTGATGCCTGTACAGGCCTGCATCTCGACCCGTCAAACTGCTATCGGGATCTCGAAACGGCATTCGCCGAGAACGAGGCTGACTTCGTGGTCATCTCCTCCCCCACGCAATATCACGAAGACGCGGTCGAAGCAGCAATCCGATTCGAAGTGGACATGCTCATTGAAAAGCCGATTGCCCAGACGATGGAGGCATGCTGCCGCGTCCACCGAAAAATCACCGCGGCGGGCCGGAAGGCGGCCGTGGTGATGAGCCACCGGTTTGACCAGGACAAGCAGTCCCTCGAGCGGCAAATCAAGTCGGGGGGGCATGGAAAACTCGATTACCTGATCGGACGAAACACCTGGGCCTGCCGGCGAGTGGGAACGTGGGGCCCCGAGCACCGGTACCGCAAGCCCGATCCCCTGCTGACCGAAGGCACGGTACACCACTTCGACATCATCCGCGCCCTGACCGGGTCCAACGCCCGAACTTTGCACGCCATCACCTGGAACCCGGCGTGGAGCGAGTTCGACCATGATGCGCAGGCCCTGGTCCTCATGGAAATGGAGAACGGCGTGAAGGCGATGTACGAGGGCGCCATGACCAACGCCACCACGCTGAACAACTGGTGTGACGAATACTTCAGGGCTGAGTGCGAAAAAGCCACCCTCAAACTGGACCACCGTAAGCTCTGCGTCCTCTCCGACCTCGACGGGGAACGTAACGTTCTCGACCTCCCTCTGGAGCAGCAGGAGTACTGGCTTGATACCTGGATCACGGAAATGTTCCTCGACTGGCTGGGCGGCGGCCCCGAGCCGCCGAACTCCATCGACGACAACATTCAGTGTGCAGCCATGCTCTACGCGGCCATCGAATCAGCCCATTCCGGAGAAATCATCGACGTTCAGAAATTCCTCGCCCGGCATCTGGACAATCAATAGCACGGACACTCCGCCTGTTGGTCCCGAGTGGCAACCGGAACCACAAACATCGCCCCCAAACAACATTTGCAGGAATTTTCACTCGTTATCCGGTCGATTTGATGGATAAAAAGAACCGGCCCGGGGTTTTCTATGGGTACATCATCGTCCTGGCATGTTTCCTCTTCCAAGGAATAGGGATCGGAATCTACAGCGGGTTTGGTGTATTTTTCAAACCCTTGATCATGGAGTTCGGCTGGTCCCGGGCGATGGTCTCCGGCGCCGCCTCCATGGCATTCCTGGTTATGGGCGCCCTGGGGATTCTTGTGGGGACCCTCAACGATCGATCCGGTCCGCGGATTCTCATGCTGGCTTCCGGGGTTTTCTTTGGCGCGGGTTACTTTCTTTTCTCCCGGGTTCAATCCGCGTGGGAACTGTACCTCTGTTACGGCTTGGTGGTGGGCATCGGGCTGAGTTCCATCGACGTGATCGCATTAACCACGACGGCCCGGTGGTTCGTACGCCGTCGAGGCACCATGACCGGCCTGGTCAAAGTGGGAACCGGGGCGGGGCAGTTGGTGATGCCGATCATTGCCGGCCTGCTCATCCTGCATTACGGGTGGCGTACCGCTGCGGCCAGCCTCGGTCTTGTCGCGCTTGTTTTCATCATGGGATCAGGGATGCTTCTTCGAAGAGATCCGGGACAAATGGGAATGAATCCGGATGGAGACAGCAGACCCGGGCCTCTTCCAACCGGGAACACAGTCGAGGGGCTCGCAGCCCGGGACGTATTGCGCATCCGGCAGTTTTATGCGCTTTGCCTGATGAACTTCCTCGTGGTGAGTTGCCTCATGACCATCATCGTACACATCGTGCCCCACGCTCAGGACACCGGACTGGATCCGATACGGGCTGCAGGCGTTCTTTCGGTGATCGGCGGCGTGAGCATGGCGGGCCGGCTGCTGAGCGGTGTGGCTATCGACATATTCGGAAACAAAAAATCACTTTTTATCTTTTACGGGTTCCTTCTGTTCAGCCTGCTCTGGCTCAGGACGGCGGAGGAATTGTGGGCGTTTTACCTCTTTGCCACAACATACGGCGTGGCCCATGGGGGATTCTTCACCATGTTTTCCCCCATTGTGGCGGGGCAATTTGGAGTCCGGTCCCACGGTCTGGTCATCGGGATCGTGGCCTTCGCGGGCACCGGCGGCGGCGCCCTCGGACCGGTGCTGGCCGGACACATCTTTGACCGGGCACAGAGTTATCAGCCCGTATTCCTGATTCTCATTGGCACGGTCCTTGCCGGACGCGCACTCACCCCATTTCTAAAACCCGCCGCCGCGAGCCGTCACTCCACCCTCTCAAGCCCCGAACGAACTCCTGGATGAGCCGGAAACAGGCCGAGACATCCCCACCTGTCGTGTAGAACCTGCAAGACCCGGCAGCATCCGATTCGAATCAAGCCAAACGAAGACCCGGTCCCTGGTCACACGAAGCTACCGCGCCCTCGCAGCGCGCAGCACCGGAATGTTTCCGATCCAGGTACAGATGGCCGTGGCCAAGAGCCCAAGCATGGCAAGGGCGAAGGTCGAGTCCTGCAGTTCGCTGCCCGGCTCCAGGCACCACACGGCTGACGCAATCAGCGTAGACAGGTACACGTAGGCAAAGACCAGGCCAAACACAACACGGCCCACCGCCGACTCGTTCGTAAAAGTCAGGGCAGCGGGAATCGAACCGGCGGCGAGTCCCCCCCCGGCGAGAATCAGATAGCCGGCGCCGGTGATTGCACCGGCAATGGCCAGCGCGATTCCCAGGATCATTCCCCCACCGACCATGATTCCATCAAGCACCTCGCCACGCTTGAGTGCCACGCGGGCGGACCGATCGGTCAAAATCAGGAAGTGACCGATGCCGTTGGCCACCCAGACCCAGAAAACGAACGTCAAGTAGACGATGGTCAGGATGGTTGCCGCCAGCGGATGAACCATCGCCAGTAACCGGGCCCCGAAGCGATAGGCCAGGTAAAACCCGATGATGATCGCCCACTGCGCGCCCCTCTGGAACCGCTGCATGAAAAAGCAGTACTTGAGATACACCCGGAACAGCGGCGACCGCGCCTTGAATGACTCGATCAACCCCGTGCGCGCTTCCTCGAATTCCGAATTCAGTCTCAGAGCTTCCCGAAAATGAAGTTCTGCCGTCTTGCAATCCGACCGCTGGAGCGCAGCCCATCCCGCGTTGTAGTGGGCGAACGGATCTTCCGGGTTTTCCCGCAGCAACTTGCCAACCGCGTCGGCGTTTTCGTCCATCTTGCCCTGCAGCCGCAACACCGAGGCAAGCAAGTTCCCGGCATCGCTGTCGTCCGGGTCGAGTGACAGTGCGGTACGCACATGCTTTTCAGCTTCCCCCCAGTCCTGAGCCACCATGCAGGCCCGGGCCTTCGCGCGGAACGCCAGGGGGCTGTCGGGAGAAAGCCGGATCGCCTCGTCAGCCTCCTCCATGGCGTCCTTCCTGCGATCGAGCATCGAAAGAGAAATGCTCCGAACCGAATGATATTCGGAAACTTCCGGATCCAGGGAAATGGCCTGCCCGATCGAATAAAGAGCATCCTTCCGGCGACCCTCCATGGAAATCTGGCAGATCGCCAGCTCAAAGAAAGCGTTGTCGTCTTCCGGGTCGACGGCAACCGCCTTTTTCAGGAAGGTCTCGGCATCCTCGAGCCGACCCTGTTGCCGAAGCAGCACCCCCCGCCTCAGGTTTTGAAGCGCTTCCCCGCCGCTCATTTCTTCAGTCCGAGATACGCGAGGACTTCGTCGTAGAATCCGCTCTGGTTGGAGTAAAGGGCGTAGTTCTTTGCGCTTTCAAACCACTTGCGCGTCGAGGGTTTCGTCTTCTTCGCAGCCTTGATCAACTGCCTAGGGCTTACCGGGACGATCTTTCCCGAGTTCATCGCCTCGGTCAGGGCATCCTCGATCGCCTGGTCGAACACGGCCTTGATGTCGGCCCCGGAAAAATCCTTCATCCGGGCCGCCAAGGTCGCCGTGTCCAGCTCGCAAACCGGCTTTCCCTCCGCCATGATCTTGATGATGGCCGCCTTCGCGCCATCGTCGGGTGGCGGAACGAAAACAATGCGGTCGAACCGGCCAGGCCTCAGGAACGCGGAGTCGAGGTGCCACGGCGCATTCGTCGCCCCCAGGACCAGGACCCCGTCGTTGCTTCCATTGTCACCGTCAAGTTCCGCCAGGAACTGGTTGATCAGCGTCCGGCTCGCCGAGGTGCGCATGTCTTTGCGATCCGCGGCAAGGGCATCCACTTCGTCGAAAAACAGGACGGCCGGTGCGTGCTCGCGGGCAAATTCGAAAATCTCGTGGAGCCGCTTCTCGCTTCCTCCGATCCACATGTCCAGGATCTGGTGTAGCCCCAGCGAGATATACTTGGCATTCATCTCTCCCGCGGTCGCCTTGCTGATCAGCGTCTTCCCGCAGCCCGGCGGCCCGTACAGCAGCACTCCGCCCCCGGCTTTTTTCCCGTACGCCTCAAACAACTCCTTGTTCTGAAGCGGATACAAAATTTTCATGCGGATGTTCTCCTTCACATCCTCCATGCCGCCGACCTTCGAAAAATCGAACCCGGGTTTTTCGCTGTATTCAAGGTCGATATCGTCGAAAGGGTGCTCCGGCTCAAAGCCCTCCGCATCATCCGGATCCAGTTGTGCCCCTCCGAATCCGCCCCCTGCTGCAAGGGGAGTGAGCACCGGGGTCTCGGGCTGAGCCACGCCACCGGCCTCTTCAATTCTCTTAAGGAGTTCAAACTCCGCCAGCGATGGGTCAAGCGTGACCGCCTCATCGTAGTGCGCACGGGCTTCCGCCCCCGAGCCCTCCTGCAACGCCAACCTCGCTCGCATCATCCAAGCCGGAGCATGACCGGGATCCTCGCGACAGATTTCGTCCAGGCGAACCACGGCCTCCGACGTGCGGCCCTGTAGGTTGACCACGTGCACCACCCCCAGACGGGCATCGAGATTGCCGACATCAAGCCGCAATGCCTCCTCGTACTGCTCCCGCGCCTCGTCCAACTGGAAATGCTGAAGGTAGGCGCCCGCCAGCAGGAGCCGTAGCGGGACATTGTCCGGCGACGCCTCCAGCGCCACCTTTAATGACTCCAGATCACTCACAACCTCATGCAACCTAAATCGGAATCAACGCAAGTTCAAGCCGACAAGACACGGCACCGGGCGCATCGTTACACGGCGACGCCCGACAACGAAGATCCGATATTCAACATTCCCCTTGAGCCGCCTCGCATTCCCCCACCTGCTTCCTCAATGTCGCATCGCGGAGCAAAGGGTCAGACAAACGTCAATCTCGCCCACTCCTCCGCGCTCTGCACCGCCGAGGATGGATTCTTCCGGCTTCGGGCAATGTGCCCCACATGCTCTCGGGCGGTGGATTGCGTCGCGTCCTGGTAGCGCCAGTCACAACTCCAGCGAATGCCGTCCGAAGGATTAGGCAGCCCGCAGTGGAAAAGCAGGTTGCTGAACAGCACGATTTCCCCGGGATCCAGCTCGATGCTCACGGCAGCGGGCAGGGGGGGCTTCAGTTTTTCCGGGACAATTTCCAGGTAGAACTGTTTCTCGAAATGCGGCATCAGGCCAAGTTTGTGTGACCCCGGCACGAACTGCATGCAACCGTTTTCCACCCGGGCCGGGACCAGAGGGCTCCACACGTTGACCATGCGGAGCAGGGCCGCAGACGCTTCCCGCTGCCCCAAATCCTTGTCTGATCCACCGGACGCCGTGTAGCCCGCGTCCTGGTGCCACAGAACCAGCGTCGCCTCGTCGTCGGGAAGTTTCGGGCGCACGGTGTAGTTGGGGTACAGGCGGATTTCCGGCCCAAGGATGGATTCAACAAAGCCCAGAATATCTTGATGGAAGAACAACGGATACATTCCCTCCAGATGAAGATTGTTCCGGTAATCCATCGGCCTCGGGCCATCGAGTTGCCGGTAGACCTTGAGCAAACGGGTTTCAAACGGTTCCCCGTCATAGGGATCCTGCGCAGCCCCTTCGTCGATCAGGCCTGCGATCGTCGCTTCCGTCAATTTCTCAACTGCTTCGCGAACGCCCCGAACAACGTCGCGATCCACGCCCCCCTTCATGATCACGACCCCCTGGTCTTCAAACACGCGCCTGAAATCCGAGGCCGGATCTGTGGCTGAAGTTGTCATGGTATTTATCGTTTCGGAATGGCACCGCCTACACCCCCGGAGCACATGGAGTCCAGTCAGACAAGCTCCATGAAGAGTGGCGGCGTGCAGCCAACAGCTTTAAGGAAGATCGTGCGAACTTGATCTC
>CAZTAB010000244.1:0-7607 GCA_964611475.1 uncultured Verrucomicrobiota bacterium
GGCGCAGGCTCGGGCAGTGCGCTTTGGAGCGGGACTATTTCTGGGCCGCTTGACTTCAATCACTCCGAGAGGGGTGTGGCGTTTCAGAACAACAGCGCGGGCGGTCAGACACTGTGGCTTGACAACTACTCTGTTTCAACTACTGAACCCGAGCCGGGTCGCCTCACCAGCGTATTCGGTTCCACTTCCGATCGTTCCCATCGGGTGTACCGGGTTGTCGGAATCGAGAGGTTTACCTCCCCGCCCGTCGTCGAAGATTTTGAGGGCTACAGTGTGGCCAACGGGAACTTTTTGGATGTCACGCCCCTCTCCGCCAACTGGACCCGCAACGATACCGGCATCGGACCCGACTGGCTGGTCACCTGCTGCAGTCCCAACCACGTGGCCGGAGACAATACCTTCGACGGTTCGGCGAAGTTCCTCGTCCTCGATCGCGACAACGGAGATTCCTCGCCGTTTTCGGCACTGAACACCGACTTCAATCTCGGCGCGGTGCTGGGAGCGCCCTGTGACAATTGTACGGTCGAGGTCGAGATGAATCCCTCCGGCGTGGGAGGGAGTGTCTCCGGCGAATCCGGCGCGTTTCACATGTCGCTGCATGACTCCGTGAGCGGCAAGGATGCGGTCAGGATTCTCTATCGGGAGCTGACCCCCAACGCGGGAGATTTCGAGATCTGGGATTCGTCCGACACGCTCCTTGCCACGGGAAATGTCCCGGACGGCGCGGCGTCGTTTGACCGTTGGTACAGAATCTCCGTGCGGATTCGTGACAACGCAACGATGGACGTCACCTGCACCGATATCGGGCCGACGGATGGCGGCTCGACGTCCGGCGTCCTCGCCCACGGTGATGTGCTCACCCTCACGGGGGTGCCGCTGACGGTGACGAGCGTGGATAGGTTTCGGCTTATGCCCGGCTCGGGCAACGGCGGGAGTTCCACGTTTCGACCCACGATGATCGACAATATCGCAGCGGGCTCCGTCACGGCGGTAGGGATTCCAGTCGGCGGGCTGGAGGCCATGGATGCGAGGGAGATCCGTTTCCCGTCGGTGGCGGAAAAACAATATCAGCCTCAATACAGCGACGACGGGGGGAACAGCTGGATGGATCTGGGCGCAAAACTTGTCGGAACCGGGGGAATCGATTCGGCATTCGATGAAGACGGGGAGGGTCGCCAGTGGCGCGTGCTCGACCTGGAAGGGACGAGTTTCCACCGCGGCTTTCTTGACCGGACCTCGAAGATGTTTTCCGGCGGAATGCTTTTCAACGGCCGGGCGGGGTGGGGCGACTTCAACAATGACGGCTATCCGGACCTGGTGGATGACGTAAACGTCTGGCGAAACAGTGGCGGAACCGGGTTTTCGCACTTCGCCTCGATCGGGGGCAATACGTTTGCCGACTACAACAATGACGGTCTGTTGGACCTTTACGTATATCGCCACGTGGCGGAGATCGATGTCTACCGGAACGTCAACGGAACCAGCTTTTCCGCAGTCGGCTTTCCCGCCATTGACGCGGTCAACGACAGCCAGGGCATGGCCTGGGGCGACTGGGACTAAGACGGAGATTCGGATCTCTTTATCTTCGGCTTCGATTGGCCCTCGAATAACCGGGCGGATGTTTGTGTCGAGATCGTCAACGCTACATCCTTCAGCGTGGCCTGGACGGAATCCGGGACAATCGGTCGTACCCGTGGCGTTTCGGCATGTGACTTCGATCACGACAACGACCTGGATATCTTTGTGTGCCACTACCGGCTGCAGCCGAACTACCTGTTCGTCAACAATGGCTCCGGCATGTTTGTGAACGAAGCCCCTTCGCTGGGTGCGGACGGCTCCCCGCCGGCCCATACCATCGGCGCAGCCTGGGGCGACCTTGATAACGATGGTGACTTCGACTTGTTCGTTGCGAACTTCGCGCATGCCAACCAGCCGGAATCCCAGTTCCTCGAGAACCAGGGCCCTCCCACCTACAACTTCCTCGACCGCGCCGGATCGGCAGGGCTTCATTACCAGGAGTCCTACGCCTCCCCTTCGCTCGCCGTCTACGACAACGACGGCGACCAGGACTTTTAACTGAGCACCGTATACAGCGGGGACGCCGGGGTGCTTTATCGAAACAATGGGAACTGGTCGTTTACCGATGTCACTGCCGATGCCGGCCTGGGCGGCCTGGGCCTCTCTAATCAGTCGGCCTGGGCGGATATCGATGACGACGGCGACCTGGACCTTGTTGCAGGCGGCAAGATGTTCGTAAACCAGGGGAACGCGAACCACTGGCTGAAGCTCAAAGTGGATGGGATCAACCAGTCGAACGTCGGGCGCGATGCCATCGGCACACGGGTACGGATCGATCTCGGCGGCGGAAAGATTTTGACGAGACAGGTGGAGAGCGGCATGGGCGCAAACTGCAGCAACGATCTGGTGCTGCACTTCGGGCTGGGGCTGCGCACGGACCCGGTCGACCTCGAAGTGCGATGGCTCAACGGAAACACCCAGATCATCCAGGACGTTGCCGTTGACCAGACCTATTTTTTAGAGTGAGAGGCATGGCTCCGGTCGGTGGAGGCCGAAACACGGCGAAACAGATACAAGCTCCAGTGGTGGCATCCCATTGGAACTGGAAAATAGAGGGTAGAAATCAAAAATCAAAAATCAAAAATTACTACCCGCCTGTGCACGGCGGCTTGTCTCCTGAGCGCCCTCTGGGTGAATCCGCCGGTTCGGGCAGAAGAACCATCCAATCCGGCGATTCTGTTCTGTACCCCCATGGGAATCGCCCGGCGGCCCTATCTGGACCTGGATTGGCTGCAGGAAATCGAGGAACAGGGATTCGAGCCGGACTACATCGACAGCGTGGAGGAGTTCACCTGGGATCGCATCCGCCAATACAACATCCTCGTGCTTTTTGAAGCGCCCCCGGAAGACAAGGGCTTTCCGTGGGGCAAAAATTTCATTGGAAGCCACCTGTTTCCCGCCGGGGTCCTGAGCCTGGAGGACTATATTGGGTTGGTCGATCGCTTCCTCGAAGCCGGCGGGGGAGTGTATCTATCGGTGTACACGCTCAACGCCGACAACCGGGTCCGCAAGCTCATCGAACCCTGGGGAGCACGGCTGCCGCTGGAACTCCACATCGAGACTGATGAGACACAGATCGTTCCGTTGCCGAGGATGAGGGGCTACGAGTATCTCTCGTTCACAGACAACATTGATCCTTCCCCGGTCAGTGATGGGGTAAACCGGCTGTGGTTGCCCTATGGCCGACGGTACAACGCTTCCTGGACCGGCCCCATCGCAGTATCCAAAGATTGGCAGGTGGTGGTCCGGGGCTCCCCGACGTCACACACCGAACCGGTGGACCTGGAGACCTCGCACTGGCCGGGACCGCCCGATCCGCTGGTACGCCCCGGCGGGGTCAAGGTGCCCGACCTGATGGCGATCCGGTCCTTCAAAAACGGGCGAATCTTCCTGCAGGCCCAGATTCCCCTCTTTTCCTTCGGCCAGGGAACACAGTGGCTGTATGACCGGCACAGCCTATCCAAAGGTCTCAATGGCATCCCTTCGGATTACGAGCGGCTCATTCTAAACTCCTTTCGCTGGTTGGCCGAGCCAAGCCTCAAGGCCGGGGGCCTTGGCGGGTTCAATGCGAACCGCGAACGCCTGACGCCCCCCAACCTGAGGCCGGCCGCGAAGGAGAAACTGAACCCGCACTTTCACTCCTCCAATCCGGAGCATCCCGTTTTTCGCGGGCTGATCGGAGCGGAGACCGGCCTGACAGGGGGAACCGGAACCATCGCCGAGTTCGCCGCCGCCGCGAAATCCGCCGGTCTGGACTTTGTTGCATTCTGTGAACAGTTCGAGAAACTCACTCCCGAACTCCTTCGCCGGCTCGATGACGAGTGCCGAAGGCACAGCGACGGCGAACTGCTGCTGATCCCGGGGTACAAGGCCGGAACCAATATCGGCAACCACATGTTCTTTCTGGGCTACGACCTGCCCTGGCCGGTTCCCGATGTCCTGACCGGCCCGGACAATACGCTCATCCGGGTTCAGCGGAAGGTGGGGGAACCCACCTCGTTCATCGCCTGGGTGCTGTACGATCACGTCCGCTATTATGACCACTCGGTCGGGTTCTACGATTTTCGCGACCCGCGCGCCATGCAGCTTCCCGATTTGAAACTCAACTCGATGCAGGCGATCATGCATTATCGCGACGGCCAACTCGTGGAAGACCTTTCCGACGACTACATCCTGGCTGTCGAGGGGACGCTGACGGGGCTGCCGGTGTCGTTCAACCAGGTCCAATCCCCGGACGAGCTCGCGCGGGAAGTGCGTTCCGGCAACGCCCTGACATACGCCCAGGCAGGGTCGATCCAGACGTTGATCCGCGATGCGCTACGGTGGAACGCCAACTATGACGGGATCAACGTCTTCACGTCCACCGGACCTGTTTTCCAGGCGTGGCCCGCGACCGATCTGCGGTCCAGTACGTACGGAGCCGAAGGGTTCGTTGTTGATAGCGAGTTGATGAGGTCTGACCTGCACGTCACAGCCGAAGCGGGACTGGCGGAGATCCGAGTTCTGAACGGACGCCGTCAGATCCGCCGCTTCCTGCCGAACGGGGCGAAGGTATTTCGCGAGACCCTTCACTTGTCGCGCCTGACCCAGCAGAACCTGGTGGCCATCGCCACCGACCTTGCGGGCGGCACGGCCGTCAGTTTTCCGCGGCGAAGCTGGCGGCAGAACGGACTTTGCGTCTCATTCTGCGGCGACCATGTCAACGACTGTGGCCGGGGCCTGCTGGCGCGTGGGATAGGGATGTTCCGTTCCCATATGTTTCCCGAGTTTCCGGGCGGGTATTCCTGGGACGGCGGACCGAAGGGGCTGAGGCCGATCCTCCACCTGACGGCGACCCATCCCGCTCTGACCAGCACGCTTGGCTACAGCACCCAGCTGCATGCCGAGGGCGGCGGAATGAACGGCTTGCCTACGCTCGAAACCGCCGACGACCAGGCCATCGTCGTTCGTTCGTCCGCATCCCAGGTCTACGGCCCGGAAACCACGCCCATCAATACCTGGTACACCTACGGCCCGATTGACCCGTCCGTCCTGATGGACGTGGTTCGGCGATACACCGAGTACAACACGCCGCTCATCGGCGTCATGCCGACTGGACGGGCGACAAAGGGAATACAAACCGGCGCGACCATGGCCAATTTCTCCAGCACCGTCACGTTCAAGAAGGAACAAAACGTACAGTCTCTCCGACTGCAAATGAGTGATCCAAGCTCGGCGCAACCGGCCGCCCTGGTGATCGGCGGCCGCAATCGCGTGGACGAGTTCGACCTCGTGGACCTTTCTTCGTCGATTGACCGGTCCGTGGATACCGGCGAATGGTTCGGTTTTTACTCGTCCCAGACCTACAATAATGCGCTGTTCATCAATCGGGGCGAGCCGATCCGTGTCCGGGTCGACCCGGGAGAATCGACCTGGCGGGCGTCCCTTTTCGCCGACCTTTTTGGCAAAGCGGTGCAGGCGGGCGAGACCTTCCATCACGAACTGTTCTCGGTCAACGAGGCGATCGACACCGAGGCGCGTGGTCGTGAGCGGTTCGTCCGCATCCTGGAGTACCTCGAACAACCGGAAGGAATGCAGATTCTCTCCGGACGCAGGGTTCCGGGAGTCGGATATTTGGACCTCGAGCCGGACACCCCGGGCGAGGCGGTTGAATTGAAGGTTCCCAGGCCTTTTTCCCCGATCGCCCTGACGATTCCCGCTCGCGTTTCCGGACTGAACCCCCGGTGGAGTGCGGGGCTGTTTCAGGTCGCCGGTCACGCCCTGGGCAACTACACGGGCGGGAAGGAGGTCTACACCACGCTCGGCTTTGACATGGAAGGGGATGTGCACGCGGCGCTGTACCCGGACATGGCACCCGAAACTCATGTCGTGATCGGTCATCCCGTGACGTGCAGCCGTCCGGAACTGATTCTCGAAGTGATGCCACGCACGGATTCGGAAGGGGGCTATCAGTGGCACGTGGCGGTAAACAATCCTACCGACGAGCCGGTTACCGCTACGTTTCGAACGGGAATGGAATTGCCGGGACTTGATCTGGCTCCGCAAGAGCACACAATTCCGGCCGGGGGCTATACAAAACTCATGAAGTCTTCACCCGGTGATCCGTCGGATGTGTCCGATCGGTCCGATGTGTCCGACCGCTTCACCGTAACCGGGATGTGGTGACCCCCGTTGGTCAGGCTACGGGTTGATCACGTAGTTGGTCGCGCCGGGCTCATTGAAGGTGTTCGTTGTCAGGTTGTCGGTATCGAGCGTGACCACGCTTCCTCCCTTGAATACCACAACGCACGCTGCATCTCCGAACGGTTCCGCGTCCGGGCGTAAAAACGGCTCCTGGTCGGCCTGGAAGAGGCGTCCGCCGTTGGACCGGCCGATGTTCGCGGTGAAGAGTACAGGCGCTCCGTCCTGCATGTCCTCGTTTACACCCACCGTCACCGCCCACGCGTTCTCGTTTCGAGTGAATTGGTCGGGATCAATCGAGACTTCCTTGTCCGTACCTTCCGCGGAAAAAAAGTCAAAGCTGACTTCCATGATGCCAGCAGTCACCACCCACTTGAAAAACGTAGTCGAATTCTGCCATTGCCGCGTCGCGGGATCGGTCCCACGGACGCCCTGCGGCCAGGCCGGGATCGTGTCGAGGGGGTTTTCGATGCTCCGGGCGAAGAGGGCCATGTAGATACTCCGCCCATTAGCCATGGTTTCGGTCAATTTCGCCTTGAGCCGGGCTTGCTGGATCACAGGGATAAGCAAAGACGCCAGGATCGCAATGATCCCGATCACCACAAGCAACTCGATCAAGGTGAATCCTTTTACTACCTTCTTCCATGCTTGCATGAGGGGTAACCTAGCCGATGGGGATTGGGGCTGGCAAGGTGAGACTTCGCCGAATTTATTCGGTGGGGGAGTGATTTTCACCGCTTCCTTTTCCTTCGCGAAGCCTATGTGTTGGAGTGCGACGCAGAGCGCCCCACACACACAAGAGAACCCCCGGAAAAGTCATTGACGCTATTCAAGGAATTGGAAAGAACAGAAAGTGATCCTGAAAAGGGTATCGTGACAGAAGCAGAATGGGCAGTTGTAACAACTACACGGAGAGGCAACTAATGACTAAGACGAAGAGGACACTAGTATTTGTAGCAGGAGCAGTTCTGGCGATCTCCTCAACGGCGTCCGCAAACGTGATGGACAACTTTGACGACAACTCGTTGGACAGCAGTGCCTGGTCGACTTTTGTAACTGGGGATGTCGGGGCGGCCCCCGAGATGGCGGTTACGGAGGAAAACGGGGCGCTAACCTTGAACCAGGGTGGCTCCATATTAACGAAGAATGATTACGATCCCGCAAAGGGTCTCGTGACGGCTACGGGCGAATTTTCGGTCAACTCAATAAATGATCGTCTATTCTTCTACTTCTATGCAGGGAACATAGGGGAGGAAGCCAACAAGCGTCACGGAGGTCTGGTATGGTTCATTTTCGGAAAGTCCAGCAATAACGGTACGTTCATCGGTGACGACCTGCGGCTTCAGAAC
>CAZTAB010000245.1:0-11520 GCA_964611475.1 uncultured Verrucomicrobiota bacterium
ACCCGGTGCCCGGTGGGAGACACGTTCTGCCCGAGATACGACACGCTTTGTCCGGCTTCGTTGACCAAGTGCCCGCGTGAGCAGACCGTTTGCCCTCGGGACGCGACAAATTGCCCGCGACGGCCCACGCGCTGCCCGGCAGAGAAAACCCAATGCCCGGTGATCCCGACTGAGTGCGCGGACATTGCGGTTGTGACCCACTGTCCCACGAATCCGACGCAATGCCCTTGTTCCAGGACGGAGTGCCCGGAAGCGGAAACGCATTGTCCGCGGGTGCCGACCGAGTGCCCGACGGGTGCAACTTTCTGCCCGGAAGAACCAACCCGGTGTCCGGCTGACTTCACCCAATGCTCGGCGGAGGAGACGTCCTGCCCGCGCGTGTTCACGGAATGTCCGCGGATCCTTACGGCATGTCCCCTGTATTCCACCCGGTGCCCGGTGGTTCCGACCGAGTGTCCCGAGGTTGGGGTGGTGACGGAATGTCCGGTGATGAAGACAGCGTGTCCGCGTCGCAAGACACACTGCCCGGCCGAAGCGACGGTTTGTCCCATGGCAAAAACGGAGTGTCCGGCCAAGACCACACACTGCCCGAAGGAAGTCACCATGTGCCCGGTCATGAAGACGGAATGCCCGGGCGGGGACACGGTTTGCCCCACGACCCTGACCCAGTGCCCGACGGCTGGCGTGTTGACCCAGTGTCCGACGGAGCGCACATCCTGCCCAATCGTGGAGACGGAGTGCCCAGATACCGTGACAACCTGCCCGAAGAAGCCAACGCATTGTTCGTACGTGCCGACCGAGTGCCCGCCGGTCGCTCTCGACACGGAGTGCCCAACCCGGAAGACATCGTGTCCGTCCGGACATACGGTCTGTCCGGCAGACCTGACAGAATGTGTGCAGGACCGGACGGTCTGCCCCGCGCATGCCACTGCGTGTTCCCGGGGATTTTCCACCGTTTGTCCCAATGGAAAAAAATTCACGGAATGTCCGGACGGGACCTTTACCGAATGTCCCGGAACGGCAACGGAATGTCCGCGTGCGATTCCGGGAACGGTCTGCCACGTGGACATCCAGCCGAATCAATGACACCAAGGATTCAGCAATAAGCGAGAAAGGGCCGCATGCACGCGGCCCTTTCTTTCTGCATGCCCGAATTTCCGCCGATGGCTCAGGGATTCTCTTGACGGGATCGCTGCGACCCACTATCTAGGCACGCTCTTGATCCACTTGTTGTTTGAGGCGTACGCAAACGAAGGAATCGCATAGCATGGCTAGGAAAACCTACGCAATCGTCGGCACGGGCGGCAGATCCGTTATGTTCATTGAGGCGATTCTAAAGATCTACCCGGAGCACTGCCGGCTTGCCGGGTTTTGCGACGTGAATCAGGGCCGGATGGACTACTATAACCGGCAATTGCAGGAGACCTTCAAGGTGGATCCTGTGGCCACGTACCTGGCTGAGGATTTCGACCGGATGATCAAGGAGCAGAAACCCGATGTCGTGATTGTCACGAGCATGGACTGCACCCATGACATCTACATCACGCGGGCCATGGAATTGGGATGCGATGCCATCACTGAAAAACCGATGACCGTAAACGCGGAGAAGGCAAACCGGATATTCGACACCATCGAGAAGACCGGCCGAAAGCTGACCGTTACCTTTAATTACCGGTACACGCCGATCTCCACCGCGGTTCGGGATGTGGTCAGGAAGGGCACAATCGGCACGCCGCTTGCCGTGGACTTCTCCTGGGTTCTCAACACGAGCCACGGGGCGGACTACTTTCGTCGTTGGCATCGGGAGAAGGACAAATCCGGTGGCCTGCTTGTCCACAAGGCGACACATCATTTCGATATCATTAACTGGTGGATCGATGGAAAGCCGGAAACCGTTTTCGCCATGGGGGACCTGAAGTTTTATGGCCGGGAAAACGCACAACGCCGGGGTAAGACCTATGAGTATGACCGGTACACCGGCAATGTAAGCGTGGATGAGGATCCGTTTGCGCTTGTCCTGGATGGCGGTTCCGATCCGGAAGAGCAGAAGGCGATGGCGACGGCCAAGGCGCTTTACCTCGACACCGAAAAGTATGACGGGTATGTCCGCGACCGGAATGTGTTCGGGGACAATATATCGATCGAGGACACCATGGCCGTGATGGTCAAGTACCGAAACGGGGTCATTTTGAATTATTCGCTCCTGGCCTATTCCCCGTGGGAGGGCTGGGAGGCTGCGATCACCGGCACCGAGGGCCGTATCGAGGTAGTGGAACGGCATGGGTCGCACATTATCCTGGGACAAAGCCAGGAAGAGCTAGCAGCGGCGCAGAAGGAAGCGTCGTCACACGGCATCAAGGTGTTCCCGATGTTCGGCGTTCCGTACGATGTGGAAATCCCGAAGGCGGAAGGGGGCCATGGCGGCAGCGACCCGCTCCTCCTGGAGCAGGTTTTCGATCCGAATGCGCCCGAGGATCCTTTCGAGCGGGCGGCGAGTCATATCGATGGTGGAGCGTCCATTTTGATCGGCATCAGTGCAAACGAGTCCATTCGAACGGGCCAACCGGTTCGCTGTAACGACCTCCTCGCCCTGCCATAAACGCAGGTGTCTCGTCGCCTGGAGCCTCTGGTTGACGACCTGAACTCCACCCGGGCCGGCCTGCATAGTAAGGCAAATCGACCCTTGCGCGAGTTCCTCCCGCCTGCGTAACGTACCTTCCCCATGCAAGGTCGTAATCTCAGCCCGCAGGAAATGTTTCTTCGCCTCGCCGACGATCATCGACCCACCTATGCCTTTGCCTCGGCCGGTCTTTCCTTTGCCGACTGGAAAGCAAAGGCGAGACCGGAGGTGCTGTCCTGTCTTGGCCGGTTTCCGGAGCGGGTCGACCCTCGCCCCAAGCTGCTCGCCGAGTGGGATCACAGGGGGCTGAGGAAGCAGAAGTGGGTCATTGAGGCCCAGCCGCATTTGTCGGGGAATCTGTACATAAACATTCCGCCCGGCACGAAGGACGAGCAGCCTCGTCCCGCAATTCTGTGCTGGCACGGGCACGGCGAGTTTGGCAAGGAGCCGGTGATGGGGAACGACAGCGAGCCGGCCCTCCGCGAGAATATGGCGACGCACAACTACGAGTACGGCCAGAAGATGGCGGAGGCCGGTTTTGTCACGTTTGCGGTCGACTGGCTCGGAGCGGGCGACCTGAATGACTCCGGCAAGCCGAATTGGCGCAACTGTGCGCAGGGCCGGGACTGGTGCAACCTCTACTACCTGCATGCAACGATGCTTGGAATGACGTCGATATCCATCAACGTCCGTCAGGGTATGGCAGCGACGGATTTCGTGTCCTCCCTGCCCTTCGTGGATTCGGGCCGCCTCGGGGTCATGGGGCTCAGCGGTGGCGGCACGATGTCCACCTGGACCGCTTTTTGCGACGAGAGGATCAAGGCGGCGGAAATCATCTGCTACAGTGACTTGTGGCGCGACTTTGGGATTCGGGATGTCAACTATTGCGGCATGCAGGTTGCGCCGGGGTTGTATGCCCTGGTGGATCTTCCGGACCTGCAGGGATTGCTTGCCCCGTTGCCCCTGCTGATCGATATCGGGAGCTATGACAAGTGCTTTATGGTGGATACGGCCATGGAGTGTTTTCGGAAGCTGGAGAAGATCTACGAGGCGGCTGGCGCCCGGGATCAACTGCACCTCGACTTGTTTGGCGGCGGCCACCGATGGGGCGCAAACAAGAGCGTGGAATTTTTCCGGAGCGCTCTCTGATGTACTTCGACCTCCAGGTAAACGGGTATGGCGGTGTCGACTTTAATCAGGATGACTTGACCGCGGAACAGCTTCACGCTGCGTGCGAAAAGCTCCGGGAGGACCAGGTGGGCGCCGTCCTGGCCACCGTGATCACGGAATCCATCGACTCGATGGCCCATCGGCTTCGTCGCATCGTGGAATTGCGGGAACAGGATCCCCTGGCGCGAGAGATGATCGCGGGGTTGCATGTTGAGGGTCCTTTCATCAACGAGCAGGACGGCTATCGCGGAGCACATCCGCTCGATGCCGTGATGCCCGCGGACGTCGATGTCATGGATCGTCTGCTGGACGCTGGCGCGGGATTGACGCGAATTGTCACGCTGGCGCCGGAGCGGGATGACGGTCTCAGAGTGACCCGGTTTTTGGCGGAGAAAGGCATTGTGGTTTCGGCAGGGCATTGCGACCCGTCGATGGACCAGCTCGAGGCGGCTGTGGATGCCGGTCTTTCGATGATTACGCATCTGGGAAACGGGGCGCCCATGATGATGCATCGCCACGAAAACATCATTCAGCGCGCACTGAGTCTCTCCGACAGGATGTGGCTGGGCTTGATCGCGGACGGGACCCACCTTCCTTTTTTCATGTTTGGGAATATCCTGAAGCTCGCAGGGACGGACCGCTGTTTCGTGGTGTCCGACGCGATCGCGCCCGCCGGTCTCGGCCCGGGCCGGTACACCGTGAGCCGGTGGGACCTGGTGATTGGCGATGATCTGGTGGCGAGGGCCCCGGACGGGAGCCACTTCGTGGGCTCGGCCATAAGCATGCCCAGAAGCGCGGAAAACCTGCGCAGCCGCGTGGCATTGTCCGAGGACGAGATCATCCAGCTGACCCGGACCAATCCCCGGCTGGCAATCGGGGAATCGTAGGGGGCTTCAAGCGGGAGCGCACCATGAATGTGAACGGGAAGCGCATCATCGTCACGGGAAGCACGGACGGGATCGGCGCGGCCATCGCTGAGGGGTTGCTGCGAGAAGGGGCGGAGGTCGTCCTCAACTCCCACTTGCCGGACCCTCCGGACGGATTTCTCGATCGAATGAAGTCGATCGGCACATGCCATTACGTGCACGCGGATCTTTCGACTGTCGAGGGGGCACGCAAGGTCGTGGAAGAGGGGGCCGCCTGCATGAACGGTGCCGACTGCCTCGTGAACAATGCAGGCACTTGTGTGGATTCCTCCTTCCCGGATGTGTCGCCGGCGGATTTTTCGACGGTTTTCGACCTGAATGTTCGCGGATACTTCTTCGCGACCCAGCAATTTGCCCGCATCGTCGGCCGGCGGGATTTCGACGCGAGCGTGATTTGCACCGGATCCAGCAACTCCATTCAGGCTGAGCGCGACCTGGTGCTCTACGACGCCAGCAAGGGGGCCGTGCTGATGCTGGTGCGCGGGATGGCCGTCACCCTTGCGGACCAGGGAATTCGAGTGGTGGGCGTCGGCCCCGGGCTGATCCGGACGCAATTGAATGACTACGGGCATCTGGACGACGAGAAATTGCAGCGCCTGTTGGAGTCCCAGATCCCGGTTGGGCGCATGGGCTTTCCCGCGGACATCGCGGGCGCTGTGGCGTTCCTCGCTTCCGATGAGGCAAAGTACATCACGGGGCAGATGCTATACATTGATGGCGGTATTACCGCGCTCCAAATGACCTACGAGCTTCGCGAAGGTGCACGCTGAGGTTTCCTTTTTCTCAACCCAGCGGAAGGTTTGGAGCCATACTCTGCCTGTTCGGAAGCATCCTGGTCTACTCCTCGATGCCCGTGTTCCTGAAGTACTTCACTGATTTCATTGATGCCTGGACTGCGAACGGAGTCCGGTACGGATTCTCCGCCCTGATTCTTGCCCCATATCTTTTGCTGAACCTCCGGCAGGTTCCCCCGGGAACGAATATCTGGCGGGATGCGCTTGTGCCGTCCATCGTGAACATGGTGGGCCAGGTTGCCTGGGCATGGGCACCCTATCACAACGATGCCACGGTCGTTAGCTTTGTTGTGCGATGCGCATTTCCGGTCTCGATTCTGTTCGGGTTCTGGTTTTTGCGTCGGGAGCGGGCCCTTGCCCGAAGCGTGGGATTTTGGCTGGGTGCCGCGGGGGTCGTCCTGGGGATTGTGTTCATGTATTCCGGGGCCTTGGCTCATGGCGGGAGTTCGCCGTTCGGGCTGCTCCTTGCGCTGACGACGTCCGTCTGCTGGGGGCTCTACAGCGTCACGGTCGGCTATTACATGCCCGGATATCCGGCGATACTCGCGTTCAGCGTGATTTGTCTGTATACAGCGCCAGGGCTCATCGTGTTAATGCTACTGGTTGGGGACTACGGCTCGCTGGGCGAACTGTCGGCTTTCCGGTGGTTTATGGTCCTCATTTCGGGGGTTTTGGGGATCACCATCGGCCATGTTTTGATCTACAGGTTTATCAAGGTGCTGGGGCCGATCGCACTTGAAGCGGGGCACTCGCTGATCCCACTGGGATCCCTGGTCCTCGCCGCCGCGTTGCTGGGGGAGAGGATGTCGGGGAGCCAGTGGGTGGGCGGCGTTTTGCTGATCGCGGGGTCCCTCGGGATTCTGGTTCCGCGCTTCCGCCTTGCAAAGACCGACGCGCCGGACGGTGAGCGGTGAACAGGAATTGTTCGCCGGTCACGGAATACCGTATCAGCCCACCCACAGTCCCCCGTTGATGTGCAGCGTTTGTCCTGTGACGAACGAGGCGCCGCTACCGCTCAGGTAGACCGCGGCGGCGGCGATGTCATCCGCCACCCCATGACGTCCCAGGGGGGTGAGTTTTTCCAGCTGCGCAAGGGAGTCCGCGGTCGTGTTCCGGGCATGAAAATCAGTCAAGACAACCCCGGGGGCGATCGCGTTGACCCGGATCTCGGGAGCGAGTTCCTTGGCCAGTCCGCTGGTCATGGTGTGCAGTGCGCCCTTGGTTGCCGCGTACAGTACGGAGCCCCCGCCTCCTCCGTTCATGCCTGCTATGGATCCGAGGTTTATGATGCCCGCGTTTTCGCGTCCCCGGAGCATCGGAATTGCACATCGGATGCTGTAGACCGCGGAGTGAATGTTCACATGCAGGATGTCATCCAGGAGTTTGTCCGTACACTCCTCGATCCTGGTTCTGCGGACCAGGTCGCCGGAATTGTTGATCAGAATATCGAGCCCGTCCCATCGATTACCGATCTCGTCAAAGAACGCCTTTGTTTGATCCGAGTCGGTGAGATCCGCATGGGCCGCCCATGCCTCGCCGCCACCGGCCTCAATGCCTGCGACGACTTTCTGGGCCGCTTCCCGGCTTGAAAAGTAGTGCGCGCAAACAGACGCCCCTGCGCCAGCCAGGGCTTCGGCGATGGAGCGGCCGATCCCGCGCCCCGCGCCGGTCACGACGGCTCGTTTGCCGCTCAGGGAAAAATACTTGGATATGGATCCAGACATCGTGAGCGGAATATGCCAGAAGGCCGCCGATTGCAAGCCTGCGATGTTGGACACTAGTGGCGGGACGGGTTTGACCAATCCCGCCCGGGTTCGGTATGATCGTAGGCCGAATG
Organism: uncultured Verrucomicrobiota bacterium; assembly: GCA_964611475.1. Taxonomy (GTDB): domain Bacteria; phylum Verrucomicrobiota; class Kiritimatiellia; order SLOV01; family SLOV01; genus CAUZEO01. The sequence goes on from CAZTAB010000245.1 coordinate 7,348, forward strand.
TGTAAAGTGACCACCTGCAATCATGTCTGACACTGCCTTGGTAAATTATGGGCCGGAGCCGCTCTCCGTCGAACTAAGGGAGATCTCCGAGCCTGAAATCGCTCCGGATGAGGTTCTTCTGGAGGTCGAGGCGGTTGGCGTTTGCGGCAGCGATCTGCACATGTGGCAGGGGAGCGTGAGCTGGCCCATGAAGTATCCGGTTGTGCTGGGCCATGAATTCTGCGGGGTGATCCGTGAAGTTGGCGATCATGTGACCGAATGGAGCGTGGGCGACCGCGCGGTGAGTGAAACCGCGGCGGTGGTGGACCCGGATAGCCCCATGACGCGCCAGGGACTGTACAATCTCGATCCGGGCCGGCGTGGTTATGGGGCGGTGATCGACGGTGCGATGCGAAGATATGCCCCGGTCCCCCAGAGGATTCTGCATCGGCTGCCAGAGCACGTGCCGTTCGAGCAGGGCGCCCTGACTGAGCCTTGCTGCGTGGCCTACAACGCCGTGGTACACAACGGCCGCGTAAGACCCGGTGACCGCGTGCTGGTGATCGGGCCCGGACCGATCGGCATTCTCAGCGGCCTGATGGCGCGATTGTCCGGGGCTGAAGTCGCCGTGGTCGGGCTGCCGTCCGATGCCAGGCGCCTGGAGGTCGTTCGGTCCATTGGTTGTACGCCCCTGACGGAGGGTGCCCAAGACTGGGCGATGGCACGGGACGGACTGGGTTGCGACGGCGTCGTTGACGCGGCTGGCGCTTCCGCCGCGTTGCGGCTTGCCATTGAGGCGGTGAGGCCTTCGGGCTGGATCAGCAAGGTAGGGTGGGGACCTCAGCCTCTCGAATTCAGCCTCGATGCCGCCGTTCAGAAGAATGTATCCATTCAAGGCAGCTTCAGTCACAACTGGCCCATCTGGGAGCGCATCATCGCGATGATGTCCAGCGGCCAGTTGGATGTCACGCCGTTGATCGGTGGCACCTGGCAGTTGGACCAGTGGCGGGAGGCTTTTGAGACGATGCATCGGTGTGAAATTGCCAAGGCAGTACTTCTGCCGGCGGCCTGACGGGATGAATGCCGCGTGGAAAAGCGAGTTTACTGATGCCTGATCTTGCCGCATTCCCCAAGGCATATATGGACCCGCTCTGCGTTACCGGGGAGATGACGCTCCGGGAGTGGATTGACCTGATGGGAACGCTGGATCTTGACGGCCTGGAGCTGTTTTCCGGCCTTCTGGACCTGCAGGACAGGGGCACCTGGCCGGAACACAGGCGGCGGGTGGAAGACCAGGGGCGAAGCATTCCCATGTTATGCTGCTCTCCGGACTTTACGCATCCGGATCCCGTGTATCGGCGGCGGCAGATTGATCTTGAAAAGGAATGGATCGATATGGCCGCCGAGCTTGGCGCGACCTACTGCCGAATCCTTTCAGGGCAGCGGAGGGCTGAGGTCTCGCGGGGCGAAGGGATCCGGTACTCCGTGGAATGCATCGAAGCCTGCCTCCCCCACGCGCGGGAGCGCGGAATCACGTTGAACATGGAAAACCACTACAAGGACAACTACTGGTCGTTCCCGGAATTTGCTCAGCATGCGGACGTGTTCTGTGAGCTGATCGCTCAGGTTGATGACGAACACTTTGGCGTGAATTACGATCCCAGCAACACGATTCTCGCCGGGGAGGATCCGTTGGATCTTCTCGACCGGGTGAAGCACCGCGTCGTCACCATGCATGCCAGCGACCGGTCTTTGAAGGAGGGGACCCTGGAGGACTTGTGGAAGGAGGAGTTGGACAGCGTTGGATACGCTGAACGTCTGCATCACGGTGAAATTGGGCAGGGGATGAACGACTATGACGCGATCTTCTCGACATTGAAGAGCGCCGGGTTCAATGGGTGGATCAGCATCGAGGATGGCGTGGATGGATTCGACCAGCTGGAACGAAGCGTGAGCTTTCTGAGGAACAAGATCGCGCAGCACTGGAGCTAGGTTTTGAACTGAGGGAAAAGGTGTTTAATGAGAGCGCTTGCATTTGGAGAAGTTTTGTACGACATCATCGGTGACGGGGAATACCTCGGCGGCGCGCCGCTCAACCTGGCGGCTCAACTCGCCCAGTGCGGAAAGGAGACTGCGTACATTTCCCGCGTGGGGGACGACGAGCGGGGCCGGCGCGCCCTGGGGGAGATGATGGCGTTGGGCATTCTGAATGATTTCATGCAGATCGATTCGGAGTATCCCACCGGAACCGTGGACGTGGCGCTCCAGGAAAACGGTCAGCCCACCTATACCATTCATGAGGATGTTGCATACGATCATGTCCAGCCGTTGGAGAGGCTGTCGGCCCTTGCGTCCTTCGGTCCGCGGGTCGTCTGCTTCGGGACGCTGGTGCAGCGCAGCCAAATGTCCCGCCGGAGTCTGTACTCGGTGCTGGAGCGTTTGCCCGGGATTGAAGTTCTCTATGACGTGAACCTACGCCAGAGCTTCTACGACCGCGCCTGGATCGAGCGCTCCCTCTGGTACGCCACGATCGTGAAGCTGAATGACGAGGAGGTAGGAGTCCTCGGGGAGTTGCTCTTTGGCGGAGCCATGAAACCCGATGCGTTTGCCGAGCGGCTGGCGGACCAATGGGAGTTGAAGGCCGTGCTGATCACCCTCGGGGCGGAGGGATGCATGGTGTACGCCGACGGTGAGCACGCGCGATGCGTTGGAAAAAAAGTTGATGTGGCCGACACGGTCGGTTCCGGAGACGCGTTTAGCGCTGGCTTCCTTCACGATTATCTGCAGGGAAAGCCGGCCGCCGAGGCGGCACAGACCGGAAACGCCCTCGGGGCGTACGTTGCCAGCATGCGCGGTGCAATTCCCGTGTATGACGATGTCATCCGGGAAGAACTGGTCGGCTGACTTTCCTGCGTGGTGCCTCCGGGCTACCGCAGGCGGATGTCCGGCGGTTCCGCCACGTAATCGGCGACCGTAATTGTCGCGTCAGGGTGAGTACGCAGGAACGATGCCGGGCAATGCGGGGTGATGGGGCCGTGGAGGACTCGGCGGACCACCGCGCTTTGCCAGGGCCGGTTGCAGTAGAATCTTAATCGCCCGGCCCCCAGGATTTCCCTCATGCCGACCGTGATGGCGCGCGGGGGGATGATCGATATGTCGCCGCCAACCGTGTTTGCGTTAATGGTTCGGGTTTCCCGGGTGATGGACAGGACGCGGGTCGGCAGTGATGCGAAGGCATCGCGATTCGGCCTTTCTCCCGGTTCGGGCGGTTCGTTGAAGGCAATGTGACCGTTGATCCCGATGCCTCCATAGCATGAATCCAGGCCGCCACGACGGTCGATTAACTCCCGGATCCTGCTCTCCTTCAACGGGGCGGGGAAAATCCGGTTGGCAGGCGCCGGGGCCAATTCCTTGTGCAGGCGGTCGTAGAACATTCGATTCATGAAACCCCGGAAGCTGAGCGGGTGGTCGATCGGAATCCAGGATTCATCCCCGGCCAGATACTCGTCCATGTTGATGATCATGATGTCCCGGCAATCAAGGCCCCTGTCATTGATCATCCCGGCCAGGATGGGGAATTGGTCCACCGGTCCCACCGGAAGGATCACGGTGGAGGTTGGCTTCGTGGAAAATTCATCGAACAGGGCCTGTGCAAAATGCTTTGCCACAGCCTCCTTGTTTCCCGCAACATCCACCCGAACCGGGGTCCCCGATCCGAGTTCGCCGGGATCCACCTGCAGATACTCGGGAAATTCGCTCACGTTCGATGAAGATATATTCCCAATCGGCGGGCTTGTGAAGGCAGAAGCTTGAATCCGAATCAACCGGGAGTTTGTCCGGCCCATGTTGTGGGCTTGCCAGCACTCGCGAAATCCTTCATTTCTAAATGCGGTTGAAAAGGAGTGTGAATAGACCATGACCTCGCCACTTTCTGTCGCCTTGATCGGTTTGGATTCAAGCCACACGAATGCATTCGCGAAGCGAATGAATGATCCGGCGTGCCCGGACCATCAAAAGATCCCCGAAGTTCATGCCCAATCGTGCCTTCGGTTCGAGAGTGCGTTTCAGGACAAGGAAGGGTTGGATCAGCGGCAGCAGGAACTGGAATCATGGGGTGTCCGGGTGACGGAGGATTTCGGGGAAGTCGTCGCGTATTGCGATGTGATTATGCTGGAGTTGAACGATCCGGTGATG
>CAZTAB010000246.1:0-2560 GCA_964611475.1 uncultured Verrucomicrobiota bacterium
TCTACGCGTTCATTTTCAAGCAGGTCATCCACGTCCATGAACTCTTCGGTTTCCGGATCATCCTCGGCTGTCACCACCGGGATCGACCCTGCGCCGCGGACGCTAATCGAAGGAGGCTCCTTTGGAGACTCGACCGCCTCAGGCGCGGTGTTTTGAAATTCTGGCTTTTCGGCAAGCTCGGCATCCGCGATCTCCGGTTCCTCGACTTCTGCAGGCTCGGCCCCGGAAGTCGAGGATGCCGATGCGGGTTCTGGCTCCTCCACGGTCCGGGCGTACGTCGGCTCTTCAGTCTCCTCGGCGGCGGACAGGCCCTTCTGGCGCCGAACGCTTCTTTCAAGCTTCTTTCGCTGCCGCTCCAGCTCTTTTTCCTCCTAGCGAATCGCCTCCTGCTTCTCACGGCGCGCATCCACGACCTTGCCCGCCCCACTCGCAACTACCGATCCGAGTCCGATCAGTCGCCTGGCCACCTGTGTGGGGCGTATTTCGAACAGCATGACGACCGCGGCAAGAAGCACACCCACGGAAACAATAGCTGTTCCAACCTTGCCGATCAGCCCAATGAGGAGCGCTTCCCCAAAAAGAATGCCAAGCAATCCACCAGGCTCACCCACGTTGAGGTGAGCCACCAGCCGCTCCCAGAGGGTGGGCTGCATCTGAACAATACAAGCCAGAGAGCAAAAAATGAGCAGCACCCAAACGATCTTGAAGGAGATGCGGAGCTCCCTGCTCAAGACCAGCATCAAGCCAATCACCATCAGAGCAATCGGCACGAGATACCCGACGACGCCCAAGCCCATAAAAATAACAAAGGTGACCCAAGCCCCGACTGGACCAACCAGATTTGCCGGTGGAACTTGGGGCGGGCTCTGGAACAAGGAAATGTCCCCATAGAAATAGGACATCTGACTCAAAAACGTCAGGATACTGAACGCGAGCAGACCAATCCCGGTCGCCTCCCGCCAACCCGTTCTTTTTACGGTTTTTCTAGACGCCATTGCTTTGCACTTTCCGCCGTGCAAGCGCGCGCGAAATGACCTCCGCTGACACCTAATGTACCAAGGATTGTGTTCAATACAAAATCCTTTTCGTATGCCCAATTTCACAAACCTCCCGCCCAATTCGGGTCATGAATCTCTCGGGAAACGCCTTGCTTCACCTCAAAGATATGCAGAGGTCAGGACAATCCTCTCGGCCGTGGAAAACTACGGAATACGGAGCCCTCACAATGAGACATGGGAGAATCCCGGACTCACCGGGCTTGACGCGCTAGATTCCGCCCCCCGGGAAGGGATCAGCAAAACCTAAAACCTCGCAAGCCTCTAAATACGAGTCGCTTATAACAAACAACAACAAAAGCGTGAGGCAAGTCGCTCAAAGATCAATGCCATGCGCCGACAAGGCGACTTCCTCCGTTTTCCTCCAGATCGGGCATCCACCGAGGACATCATCGAAGAAGACGCCAAGTGTCTGAATATCGGCCAGACAAAATCAATGGGTGGGAATCACCGAAGGCATGATGGGCTCGCCGACCGGCCGGAATACCATCAGGTTGGCTACACGCTCAGCCTGATTCTCGCAACTCTGGCCTCGCACAATCGGAGACCTTATCCCTGCCAGGTTTTTCACGTAGCAGCTGAACCGAAAACCAGGCTCCAGGTCGTGGTCGATCAAGACCGCCTAGATCAGGTAATCTGCAGATGCACCGGGCATTACTGGGGCACACGACATGCCGGGAGGATCCAGCACCTGAAAAGACACCTCATGTTTGACATTCCGGAGCATCCCGCTGTGATCAGGGCCGACTCATGGTCGTGAGAGCCCTCGGCCAAGCAAAACCAGGAAATTATTCCCAGGCGGAGCCGCTGCCCAGTTCATCACCCACAATGGAATCCCATCCTGATCAAGCGTTGGCCAGCCTGCGAAACACCGGATAAACTTTCCCGGATTCGTCGAAATGCCCATATCATTCCGTGCGTTCAGCTGGCATCCGGTTCTTCCCAGGATACCCTTGTATAAAATGGGAATTTGTCCCCTTCGTCCTTGTCGACCAAACGCACCGTTCGTATGCTTCGCGGGTATACGATAATGGAGTCCTGTCGTTCCACACATTTTGTCGCCCTCGCGAATCAGAAGGGGGGCGTGGGAAAAACCACAACCGCCATTAACCTCGGCGCCGGCCTCACCGCCCTGAAGAAGAAAGTTCTCCTAGTCGACATCGACCCACAGGCCAACGCGACCAGTGGGATCGGACTCGAAAAGCAGGAGAACCAGAGCCTCTACAGCGTTTTGCTAGGCGCGGCGTCGGTCGAGGAAAAAATCCTGCCTACCGCGTACCGCAACCTGGATATCATTCCGGCGGAAATCGACCTCGCCGGCGCAGAAATTGATATTGCCCGCTCCGAGGGCTACCTGCATCGGCTCTGTGAGGCGTTCGAACCACTCCGAAATAGCGACAGGTACGATTACGTCCTGCTCGACTGCCCCCCGTCCCTGGGCATCCTCACCATGAATGGTTTAACCGCCGCAAACTCCGTCCTTATTCCAATGCAGTGTGAATATT
>CAZTAB010000247.1:0-2687 GCA_964611475.1 uncultured Verrucomicrobiota bacterium
GCGCACGGATTGTGCCGCATTGTAGGCGCATACGGCGGCCTCCAGCAGCGAATTGCTGGCCAACCGGTTTGCTCCGTGGAGCCCGGTGCAGGTTACTTCCCCCGCGGCATAGAGACCCGGCAGGGCGCTCCGGCCCTTTACATCCGCCTCCATTCCCCCGCAAAAGTAGTGGGCCGCCGGGACGACCGGAATGCCATCAGTAGCCATGTCGATCCCGTATTTCATGCATTCCGCGTAAATGTTAGGAAATCGCTTCTGTAAAAAGGCCCTCGACCTGCTGGTGATGTCTAGATAGACGCAGGGGTCGCCGCGGCGTTTAATTTCATCATCAATCGCGCGGGCGACAATGTCACGGGGCGCAAGGGAACCCCTTTTGTCATGGGCATCCGTGAAGGACTCCCCTGCCTCGTTGACCAGAACTGCACCCTCTCCGCGAACAGCTTCGCTGATCAGGAATGATTTGTTCTCTGGGTGAAAGAGGCAAGTCGGATGAAATTGCACACACTCCATGTTCAAGATGGGGAGGCCGGCGCGCCATGCCATGGCAATCCCATCCCCGGTGGCCGTATCCGGATTGGTAGTGTAGAGGTAGACCTTTCCGGCTCCGCCGGCGGCAAGAATGGTATGCGGAGCGCAGGCGCCAAAAATTTTTCCCTCGTCTATATCGAGGACATAGGCGCCGATGCAGCGCGATGGCCCCTGAATGCCAAGCCAGCCGGTGGTCACGAGGTCCAGCGCCATGGCATTGGGATGGACCTCGATGTTAGGTTCTTTCTGCACCTGCTCCAGGAGTGACGTGATCACCGCATGGCCAGTGATGTCCCCCGCATGCAGCACCCGGCGACGGGTGTGCCCGCCCTCGGTCCCCAAGTCGTACCCGTGTTCTTCATTCCGCTCGAACCGGACGCCCCAGGCCTCCAGCTCACGGATTCGCTGGGGACCACCCTCCCCAATGGCCCGAACGCCATCCTCCTTGCACAGTCCAGCCCCTGCTCCGAGGGTGGCGGAAACATGCTCTTCGAAGGAATCGGACGGGTCGACCACGCAGGCAATGCCGCCTTGGGCCCAGTCCGAGTTGCTTTCGCCGGCGCTTCGCTTGGTGAGAAGAAGCACCTTCCCATGCGGGCAGAGGTGAAGCGCAGCGGTCAGACCTGCCAGCCCGCTTCCAACGATAAGAAAATCTGCTTCGACCGTTTTCAATCTTCCTGCGCGTGTTCCCCGGTCAACGGAACAAATCGGACCGGCATAAGGGACTGTTTCGTTATACTACCATCCGGCTGCTTCGCCAAAACGAGCAGATCCTGGCCCTCCCGCTGCCCGCCCACTGGGATCACCATTCTTCCGCCCGCTTTCAACTGCCTGACCAGCGGCTGGGGAACGTGGTCCGGCGCTGCCGTCACCACGATCGCGTCAAACGGTGCATGCTCGGGCCAACCCCGGTACCCATCGCCGGCACGGACCGTGATGTTGGTATACCCAAGGGCGTCCAGGCGGACCTTCGCCTGCTCTGCGAGTGAGTCGATGATCTCGACCGTGTACACTTCCTTCACGATTTTGGCCAGAATAGCAGCCTGATACCCCGAGCCGGTGCCGACTTCCAGAACAACATCGTCTTTCAAGGGCTCTATTGCCTCGGTCATCGCAGCCACGATATAGGGCTGCGAAATCGTTTGCCGGGCCTCGATGGGTAGCGCGCTATCCTCGTAGGCGACCGAGCGCAGCGGCGGCAGCACAAATTCCTCCCGCGGAACGTTTCCCATGACCGCCAGCACCGCTGCATTTGTTATGCCCCGTGCCACGAGATGATGCTGTACCATGCGTTCCCGCTTCTGCACAAAATCCTCCTTCCGGGGCATATCCTCCGCAGGGGCGGCGGAAGTGAAGAACGGGAGCAAGACCGCGCCGCACAGCAACTTTCCGACTGCCGCGGCCCATCCGCGCACGAAATGTTTCCGCCAGCATTTCCCATGACCATTCATTCCGGCAGAAATCCTACGAATACGGGCGCGGGTACGCCAGTACGGAATGCATGGCTAGTCCGTATTTGCATCCCGGACGCTTCTTCCGTACAGTTACCCCACGTACGACAGGGAGACACGATGATCGAATCGGGAAAAACCTATGTTGTGATGGGCCTGCTGGACCAGGACTCCATTGCTTTCGCAATCGGGCAGAAGATAGAGCAGCATGGGGGACGGGTTCTGTACACGGTTCAGAACGAGCGGATGAAGCGCCTCTTTTTCGACCGAAGCAAGAAGCTATCCCAGCCAGAAAAGGATTCGGTCTCCATTGATTTCTGTGATGTGACAATCGAGGAGGAAGTCGAGGCCCTGTTCGCGCGGATTGGCCCCGTTTCCGGCGTTGTGCATTCCATTGCCTTCGTCAATCCGAAGACCTGCCTCGGAGAAGAGTATCACACCAGCGCCTTTGACGACCTGAAGAGCGGCTTTCACATCAGTGTCGTTTCCCTTGCCACCGTGGCTCGCCACGCGGTGCCGCACATGCCGGGGGGTGGCGGCATAGCCTGCCTCTCGTTTTCCTCCCACATTTCCTGGCCCTACTACAATTGGATGAGCGTAAACAAAGCCGCCCTGGAGGCCAACGTACGCGGACTCGCCCGACGCCACGGGAGAGACAATGTCAGGGTCAACGCGGTCTCCGCCGGCCCGCTCCAGACCAAAGCGGCC
>CAZTAB010000248.1:0-4750 GCA_964611475.1 uncultured Verrucomicrobiota bacterium
AGGGAGGCGTCGGTCAAGGTGTCGATCAACTCACCGTCGATGTAATGTTTTACCGTGTCACCCTGGACAAGGATGGTGACCCTGTGCGACTCCCCGTGCCTGATCGGATTACGCACGACGAGTTCACCAGCGGGACGATTCTTGTCCAGCATGATATTCCGCTGGAACTCCCGGCCGTTGAAACAGAAGAGGTAATGGTGACCCGGCGTTGGATCGAGTTCGCAGCGTACCATCCAACTCGCGATCACGTTCACGATCTTCAGGTCGAATTCGACGATGTAATCGGTCCACTTCCCGCTGCCCTTCAACGCAACGCGGTGCAGCACTCCTTGCTTGCCACGGAGGTGATACCATCCTTCACGGACGTTTCCCCGGTCCCCGTCAATCCACTTCCCGGTTCCCTTCGAGAAGTTATCCTGGAAGAGCACCTCACCCTTGGGGATATCTGCATGGGTGGAAAACCAGAGGGTGGATGTGAACAGGATGAGGAACATCCCAGGAATAGCTCGCAGTATTCTTATCCTTTTATTCATTAGGCCGTCTCCAGATTTTCTTTGTGTCCGTCTCCGCACCGCTGCTCCACTGCGGACTGAACCCTGGCATTACAAAACCCCTTTGCCGTCTTCGCGACGAGTACTCCATTGAAGTCCGCTCCCAAATCCTGGGGATGCGCAGTTCAGTTCGCAGTGTGATGGGTCCGTTCGAGGAATTCCTCCAGCCACTCGTCCGGCCCGCCGTGGCCGGCGAATCCTTTTCCCATCTCCGCGACTGAATGGCAGTCGGATCCGCCGGTCGAGAACAGGTCGTGTTGTTCGCAGTAGTCCCGATAGACGGGGATGAACTTTCCGGGTACGGCGGAGTGAGCACACTCGATTCCGTCCAGGCCGCACTCCAGGCGGAGTTGGTCCATTCGCTCGACGTCCCCGTAGTTGAAGTAGACGTGAGGATGAGCGATGGCTACTCGCGCCCCGCTTGCCTTGACGGTCGGAACCACGTCCCTCACGTGGGGGTAATCCGGGAAGGGGACGGCCTGCGCGGCCCGTTCCATGAGTCCGCCCCACTCTGTGAAGGACTTCATGTAGCCCCTGTCCACACAGAACTGCCGCATGATGCCGCCCTTCACGTGCGTGGCCCCGTGGAGTTGAACCGCCTTCTCCGGCCGGTATGTCTTCAGCAGGGCCAACCGCTCCTCGTCGGAGAAGGGGCATCCGATCGCCGAAAGGCCGGCCGAGACGGCCGCACCATAGGCGCGCTGCCATGCGTGGTAGGCCGCCAGCATGTCGGTGACGGCCGTGGACAGGGCGGGGGGAAACCCGAAACACAATAGGTCCACGGAGCCGATCGATGTTGTTACGGACAACTCAGCTGACGGAACGAGGATCACGTCGGGGTAGTCCTTCGCGATTTCCCGGAGCTCCGGTAGCGAGTCGAGGACGTGGTGCTCGGTAATCGCCATGCACTTCACGCCGAGCGCGCGGGCCTGCTCGAAGTACCGTACGGGTTCCGTATCAGCGTCATAGCTCCAGTAGGTATGCAGGTGCAGATCGTATGTCGCGATTGCACTCATGTTCTTCTCGATGGATCAGTCATAAGAAAGGATCAATGCCGGTGGATGTTCGCTGCCAGCGCCATGCGCACACCAATGGAACCCGTCATCGCTTTGAGCGCTCCGAAACAGGAACCCGTGTGATTGGACTCAGGCGAGTCCACCCATCGCTGTACCACGACAGGGTCGAGCACGAAGTACGTTTTCCCCAATACGCCCACCGGTCCGCGGCACACGATCGTGTCGCCAGCATACCCGGGATCATTGCCCCCGCGGCCCCAGTTCGTCCACCAAGTCCTTCCGTCTGTCCAGGATCGAAGCGCCGGGACAGCCTCCACCGGCTGGATCCCACCGGCTGACTCCTTCGGTGCGTGAACGGCAAGAACCGCCCGTCGCACCGTTGCCTCGGCGGGGTCTGGTGGCGGGGGTACAACCTCCCTTGGCCCCCGGTTGTTGAAGGTCCGGACCTGTTGGCTTGGCTCCTCCAGTGTCCGGCTGCCGTCGACATCGACGTCCTGCGCAAACAGCCATGTGCTGATTCCCAGAAAAAGTGCCGCAGCCAGGTAGGGTACGACGTGTCGTTGTGGCCTGCCCCATGGCCCGCGGTGGGAGAACCGGAAGTCCGGCATCGAGGCCGGCCAACAGGAAAATTTAGAGGTCATCAAGCTTGAACCTTGTTCGTTCTTTCGTTTTGTTTGCCCTGCGGATTGAGGACCGCGACACGGATATGATCTCCCGACGATGCAGCCTCGATTGCTTCGTTGATCTCTGCCATCGGGAAGGTCCTTCCCACCATAGAGTCGAATGGATACCGGGTCGAGTGCATTTCCAGGAAGCGGATGGCCCTGCCCAGATGCTCCGGTCGGTAATTGTGTATGCCTTTTACGGTAAGACACTTTCGAGTAAGCAGGTTCCCGTCGATGTCAAGGTAGCTTCCGGGCGTCACCATTCCCGCGATCAGGTACCGCCCGCCGATGCGAAGCGCTGCAGCGGCTTGCCGCGCTGCCGATGCCGCGCCGCATACCTCGAACGCAACGTCGACGCCGTGCCCGCTGGTTTGCTCAAGGACAATGGAGCCCATTTCTTCATCGGAAACATTTTCGACATGGACACAGCAATCGGCGCCGAATTTTCCGGCCCACTCGAGTCGGTCCTGTTTCGCATCGGTGACGAGAATTTTCCCGGCTCCCGCTTCCTTCGCCAGGGCGACCAGGTTGAGGCCCAGCATCCCGGCTCCCTGGATCAGCACCGTCTCTTCCTTCAATAGGCCGATCGCCTCCGTTGCGTGTATCATCGTGGACAAGGCGCAGTTTGCCGGTGTTGCCGCTTGATCGGAGACGTTTGCAGGGACCCTGAAAACCACGGTTCCCGGATGCAGATAAATGTACTCGGAGTATCCGCCGGTCAGGTGGGGCCACTCCGTGGATGTGGTATGGCCGTACTTTTGCAGGCAGGCGCACTTCTGTGGCAGTTTCCGCTCGCAGTAGAAGCACGAACCGCAGGCTGCAATCACCGGCCAGGTCACTCGATCTCCAACCTTTAACTCATCGCCGAACCCGTCGCGGTCCTGCTCCTTTCCAAGTGCGACGATGTCTCCGATGATTTCATGGCCCAGGATGATCGGCGTGGGTTCTTCCCTTCGTCCGGAGATGGTGTGCAGGTCGGAGCCGCATATCGTGCTCATCCGCACCCGGCACAGAGCGGCTCCGGGCTCGAGGTTTTGCGGGATTTCAAACTGCTCGATGGAAATCGGGTCCCCCACTTTGCGGAACACTGCTGCACGGCATTTCGTTTCCATAGCCAATATAGTTTGGGCTTCCGGCCCGAACGGAGCAAGGAAAGGTCAAGAAATCTCAAATGGGAGGAATTCGCCTGATTGTTTTCCGAGCTTGCGCCGGGCTGGCCTGGAGGACCAGCCTGTTTGCGAGCTGCGCTATGGCTTCTCGCCGCGGTCCAGCCGCACATCGATGTCGTCAATGTGCGGATCGCACTCCCAGATGCCATCCACCACGTAGTGGGCCCCTGCCTCCGCCATCCGCTTCCGGGCATGCGACAATCGGGCTTCGAGTTCCTCCGGAGGCAGGGCATTGATTTCCTGCTCATTCTGGCCCATTTCGTTGCCGGTTTTTGCCAGACCGATAGTCCACATGCCAGCATTCAGACCCTCTTCGATGTCGGGCAGCGTGTCGCCAATTTTTACCAGAGCCTCCATCGGGTAGATCTGAAGATTCTCCGCGTTTCGCAGGCACATCCATGGCTCCGGCCGTCCCGCGGGAACGTCGGTGGCGCAGACCGTGGAGTCCGGCTCATACCCTTGTTTTTCGGCTTCGGCCTGCAGCAATTTCATCATCTCGCCGGTATAGCCCGTGGTGGAACCGATCTTCAGCCCGCGATCGCGGAACGTTGCAACCGCTTCCAAAGTGCCCGGGATCAACTCAGCATGGTCTGCCAGACAGTCCATTTGCAGCGGCACAAACTCCCGGAACAAGGTGTCTACGTCCTCTTCGGTGCAGTCTCTAGCGTGGGCGTCCCGCCATCGTGCTGCCACCATAGGATTTTGGGCGATGGAGCGGATGTGAACTTTCTTGTGCGTCCCCATCGGTCCGCGGGCCTCCGCCATGGAAATGTCCACGCCGTGACGGTGGAAGACCTCAATGAACGCGACGGCCGGCGCAAGGCAGCCATAGTCCAGTGTCGTGCCTGCCCAATCGAGGATGACGGCCTTCACCGGGCCACGGTACGTTCTGTGTGAGTCTGGCACCATATTCCGTTTCAACCCGCTGCCCATCATTCCTACCATCCCGAGCCTTCTCTGTTAAAGAAGATTCGAGGCGGTTTCCTGTCTTCCTGGACGACGCTTTTCGCCTGCCGCTGCGCGTCTTTCCGGGTGGGGGAAAACACTCACTGCCGGCTGCGAACCGAGCGGACGGCTGTTCGACCGTCGCGTTGACGACCTGCCGGTCAAGGGCGAAGAGTATCTGTGTTACTCGCCATTCCAGAAGCGCAGGGCAGGGAAGCGTATCGGGCATGGGCAACGGTAATCGAACATGCCGCCCCATGCCGCAACCCCCGACTTCGGCGCCCGGATGGGCCTGGGTCCGGATTGAGACTCTGTTCGGTCTCACTCCACGATGAATTCCGTCTCGCCCTGGTCGACAAAGATGCGGACGAAGTCCTGGTTTCCAATCGTGGCTTTTTCGTGCT
>CAZTAB010000249.1:0-10033 GCA_964611475.1 uncultured Verrucomicrobiota bacterium
ACCCCGCGGCCGGGCGCCGCTATCCGCAAGCTCCGCCTTTTCATCCTCCGACCCGAATCGTGCAATCACCGCGGTGCAGGCAAAACCGGCGAAGATGCAACCAAGGGATCCGGCAACCTGCATGGCGGAAGGACGGAAAAACTCCGTGGGATAATCCTCCGGCTCCAATGCGTCGAGAACCGCCACAGTCACTTCGCGACCTTCCCACTGGGTTCCAATTTTTGGGGCAACACCCTGCTGAAACGGCCAGAGTCCGACAACCGCCCCAACCAGCAATCCGAGAAGAGCGCCAAGAGTGACGGCTTCCGCTTTCTTCAATAGGAACCGGAGAAGGTTGCTCACCGCGACGATCCCGATCACGACGCCGAATGCCACGGGGAGCCCGACACCAACCCCAAGGCCCACAATCGCTGGCACATCCATCGCGCGCATCCCGTCCTTGAACTGATCAATGGCGGACAGTATCGGCACATACTGACCGAGCACGAGCAGGAGGTATCCTCCACTGACGCCAGGGAGAATCATCGCGCTCGCACCCGCAATCCCGGCTGTCATCAGCATGAACGAACCGGACGATTCTCCTCCCCCGCCGGAGGATCCCCCCCGTACCTGGAACCAAGCCAGAGCCACCATCGACATAAACCCGATGGCCGCGCCGAGCCAGACCAAGGCTGACGGCTCCCGAATCATTTTCTTGACCACTGGGACACCACCGAGGGTCAGCCCGACAAAGATGCTGTACATGATCCATCGATGCTCGACGACCAGGCCCTTGACCGATCCGGCAAGAAGAAGAATTGCCAGCGTGCCGGACGCTACGACGGTTCCGAGTAAAACCAGCGAGTGAACCCGGATCCGAAACGTCGTGACCTCGGCGATGGCATGGATGAATGCAGGATAAACGCCTGCGGCCAGAAGCATGGTTCCCCCGCTGATCCCCGGGACAAGATTCGCCAACCCCATGAGCACGCCCCCGACAACTCCCCTCCCAACCAGGAGAGGAAGAGACGGCGGGCCATTCCCTGTTCCCTTCAAACTCATGCCTTTCTATCCCGGAACGATGAAGCCCTGTGTCGTCTCAGCATCCCGAAAAAACGGACCGTATCACGGACCGGGCAAATTGTACTATGTTCATCCCCATACACCGCCCGAACCGGGACGGAGTGGATGGGAATCCCGAGGCAGGCGATTTCCAGCAGGATCTCCGATTCCGCGGCAAAACGCTTTGCCTCCACCCGAACCTTCGCGAGAACCTCGACCCCGTACAGCCGGAACCCGTTCTGGGTGTCCGGGACTTCTTGGCCCATTACCCGCGTGAGCAGTCCGCTCATGAAACGGTTCGTCCAACGGCGGATCAGCGGCATGTCACCCACCTTGGCCATCCGGTTTCCAACAACAACCCGGTGGCCGGCGGCATACGCGTCAATAAATGAAGGCAGGTCCTCCGCCAGGTGCTGGCCGTCCGAGTCCATGGTGATCACCGCGCCGTACCCCTGCTTCACTGCCCGGGAAAATACACGGGCCAGGGCCGCTCCTTTCCCCTGGTTAGACTCAAGACGGATCACTTCGGCACCCGA
Organism: uncultured Verrucomicrobiota bacterium; assembly: GCA_964611475.1. Taxonomy (GTDB): domain Bacteria; phylum Verrucomicrobiota; class Kiritimatiellia; order SLOV01; family SLOV01; genus CAUZEO01. Next base: position 1,578 of record CAZTAB010000249.1, read on the forward strand.
CGCGCGGGCCACCTGGGCCGTGTCATCCGTCGAGCCGTCATCAACAATCAGGACACAGGGGCAGAACTGTCGCGCGGTCTCGATGACCGGAGCAATTCTACCCGCCTCGTTGAAAGCGGGAAGAAGAAGCAGCAGAGGGAAGGAATGATCGGCGACCTGGGTCATGCAACGCCGGCCTGGCGATTCTTCGCTTGCGCAAGGAGTTCCTCGGCCTTGTAGGAAGAGCGCACCATGGGGCCCGCGGCAACACCGGCGAAACCCAGTTCCAGAGCTTTTTCCTTCAAGCGTTGAAATTCGTCGGGATGAGCATATCGCTTGACGGGCGCGTGGCTCCTGGTGGGCTGAAGATACTGCCCAAGCGTGAGCAATTCACATCCGACGTCCAGCAAGTCAGCGAACGTGTCCAACAATTCCTCCTCCGTCTCCCCAAGGCCCAGCATAATCCCGCTTTTCACGGCGGGCGAAGCGGCCCATTGGGATGCGAGGCGAAGGACCCCGAGCGTGCGGCCGTAGGAGGCCTGCGGTCGAATCACCGACTGCAGCCGACGCACGGTCTCTACATTGTGGTTGTACACATCAGGCCCGGCATCGAGAACCAGTCGAACCGCGCCTTCATCCCCCCCAAAATCGGGGGTCAGGACCTCGATGGTTGCACCCGGAAGCGAAGCCCGAATGGCACGGATCGAATCCGCAAAGACCGATGCTCCACCGTCCCTCAGGTCATCCCTTGCCACGCTGGTGAGAACAACGTGCGAAAGGTTCATTTTCACGGCCGCTTGCGCCACGCGCGCAGGCTCATCGTGGTCCACCGCCACCGGACGCCCGGCTCGGATGGCACAAAAGGCGCAGTCCCGGGTGCAAATATCGCCGAGCAGCATCAGCGTGGCGGTCCCGCGCCCCCAGCACTCGTGGATGTTGGGGCAGCGCGCGCTCCTGCATACGGTATGAAGGGACAAATCACCCATGAGTTCATGAACAGCGGGAAAGTCGCTGTCCACGCGCATCTGAAGCCGGATCCATGGTGGAAGACGGGCCATGCCTGTGAATGTATGCGGATATGCTAGGAAAGCGCCATTGTAAATTCCTACTCCTTACCGTATAAAATCGGCTTCATGGGTAACGATGTGCTCAAAATCGTTTTTGTCTCGGGAACAGACCGCAGCGGATCCACGCTTTTATGCCGCGTCCTCGGGCAAATCCCCGGCTACTTCGGAGCAGGAGAACCGAGGATGTTCTGGAATTACCATGAGGACCGCACAAATCTTTGCGGATGCGGGGAACTGCTTTGGTCCTGCCCGGTCTGGAGGCCCGTCATTGCAAAGACAATCGAATGCATGCGGGAAGAGGAGCTTGAGGATACAATCTCCCTGCATGACAAGTTGCGGATTGGGCGGCGGTGGTGGCATCAACGCGATCGAACCCGGTATGAGAAATATCTCGGAAGACTCGAGGTCCTGTATCGAGCCATGGCGGAGCAGACCGGAAGCCGGGTGATCGTGGACTCTTCAAAATCCTCAAGTTATGCGCTTACACTGAATGATGTTCCAGGCTTCGAGGTCTATCTAATCGACCTGACCAGGGATCCCAGGGGCTCGGCCTATTCCAACCTGCAGAAGAAAGCCTACCTGCCGACCTACTCCGTCTGGTCCAGCTCCTGGGGATTTAACCGCGCCCATATCGCGCCGGCGATCAACTTCCGCCACATGCGCAACCGGATGCTGCCTGTCCGATATGAGGAACTGGTGAGCCATCCGCAGGGGGAAATCCAGAGGATCATGGATTTTTGCGGTGAACCCGTGGAGAACCTGTCGTTTATCGAAGGGCACACAATCGACTTCCGCGACAATCACACCATGGCCGGCAACCCCGACCGGCTGGTCACGGGGCGCACCGAACTGAAACTGGACGAGCGCTGGCGCGAGGGACTGTCTCCGGGACAGCGATGGGCCGTGAATGTGCTGACCTGGCCTCTCCTGAAAAAATTCCGATACATGTGAATGATTTTCAACCTGAGGAGCGGTTCATGCACCTGGCCCTGCGACAGGCACAGGAAGCAGCCGAGGACGGAGAGGTCCCTGTGGGTGCTGTCATCGTGCATGGAACCTCGCTGATCGCCAAAGCCCACAATCAAGTCGAACGGCTCAAAGACCCAACGGCCCACGCGGAGATGACCGCTATCACCCAGGCCGCGGCCGCCCTAGGCGACTGGAGGCTGCCCGACACGGTTCTGTACGTGACCAAGGAACCCTGCCCCATGTGCGCCGGCGCCATCGTGCAGGCCCGCATCCCTGTGGTCGTCTGGGGTATGACCGATCCCGCGCGAGGTGGAGCGCGCTCCCTGTTCCCCATTTGCGATCATCCCAACTTGAACCACCGCGTCGCCTGCTTCGAAGGCGTGCTGGGAAAAGAGTGCAGCAGCATGGTACAGGCATTCTTTAAGCTGCGAAGACCAGGCCGCGAGGGCAAATTACCGAGTGGTCGGCAAGGAACAAATCATGCTTGATGAAAACCCGAACCTAGGCACCGTATCCCCGGAACCCGGGCTTCCATCATCGAGGCTCATTCGTCGTTTCTTTTGATCACGATTTTCTCCGGAACGACAATCGGGTACTCCACGTCCTTCGCCCAGTATTTCCGGCCTTCTACTCGAAGATCCCGGTGCAGCAAGCTGTGAAGCTGCTTCTTGTTGCCATGCACATAGCAGATCATCTCTCTCCGCCCACCCGTGCCTGCGCCTCTTACCAGCCGGAAAGGGGTTGGCCGCCCGAACAGGCGATCTGTAATCCGGAGCTCTCCCTCAACAACCGCACGGTCTCCCTGGCCGTCCAGCGGCACCAGTTCGATGGGCGGCGGTTGCAACCCTGGTTCAGGGAGAGGATTCGGAGGGCTTTCAGGGAGCATCGGCGCCTCATCCGGTTCCGGCGGGGGAACCGGTTCCTCTTCAGCCCGGATGGGCAACACCGGTTCGACATACTCCTGATTGATCCAGAATGTACACCCGGGAAGTGGTACAATTTCCATCCATTCATGATGCTCCCCAATCCGCTCCACCATGGTTCCTCTCGGTACACGACAGATCACGGTGTAGTTTTCGCCCGGGCCTGCCCGAACATTCAACTCCGAGGCGGAAACCCGGCCATCCTCCACGTACCTCCGATGGACCCACACGCTACTGCCCTCTGGCGGCACCACCTCGACCCAGTCCCCCTCGAACCTACAGGCAACCAGCGGATGGCCTCGATCCACTTGGCGAACGACTTCAAAATCCAGCCCCGCCCCGGCGCGGAGATTGACCACGGATCCCTTCACGGCAATGGAAATCTCTGGCTCCAGGGGCATGGATGATTGCGCCACCGCCACCCCCCCCCACATCCAGAGGCCGGCGGCTGCTATCGTCAGGGCTTCCAACATGCCCAAGAAGTATAGAATTTATTGTTTCAGCGCAACCGTTCGAAATCGACTTGCCACCTCAGGAACCCGCTCCCAGAATAAGCCGTAGATGGATAAGGAAGAACTTTACTACCCCACGACAGCGTGGCTAGGCCACTGGAGGCTGCGTGCCTCAGCCTGGGATGGAGCGGATACGGAGGGGAAAACCTTTGTATTCCGCACACTCCCGGGCCCCGGGGACCTCGTGCCAGACGTTGCTCTCCCACCCTGGAGCTTCCACCTTGGCCTGACGGAGAACCTTGGGGAGGCGGTCTCCAGCTTCATCAGCAGCGGATTTCGTCTTCAGTTCCCGGGAATAGGAACAGATGCATCCATATCATGCATGGTTCTCCGACAGGGGGTTCTCGTCGGGATGTCCAATTTCGGTGTTCACCCGACCATCTTCTCACCTGAGCTTGAAGTCCGGGAGGAAGAGGGCTGCCAGTGGGCATCCATCGGAGACCAGACGGTTCTCCTACTGATCCAGAACCAGGCGGAAAGCTCCATGTTCTGCCTCGTCGTCTCTTCCGGAGGACGCGATGAGGCCTATGCAAAGGCAGAAAGCGGACTGCAGCTGGACCCGCAGGATTACGGCAATCGGGCTTTCGCAAGGCGTGCTCCGATGTACGACAGATTGGCAGACGTCCCCGACAATTCCCTTCTGGCTCGGGGTTTAGAGGAACTGGTCTTCCACCTTGAGAACAAAACGGGAGATCCGCCACGCTGGTGGTCAGCGGCCAACGTAGACGACCGCCCATCGATCGACCCCAACCAGGTCATTCCCCTGGCTCTGGCCTGGAAAGAACTGGACGAAAACGTTGCACAGGACATTGTCGTCTCCACAATCGCCCAATCCCACAGCCTGTACCCGTCCGACGCGGAACCCAGCGAACCTGCAAGCTGTCCGTGGCCCTGCCTAGTAGCGGCCGCGGAGATTAACTGTGCCGGGGCGGATCCGGATACCGATCTGATCGGAGAGCTGCTGCCCCCCCTCCACGGATATCTTGAACGCGCCATTCGCTATTTTGATCCAAACGAAAACGGCATGGTAACATGGAAGAGGGCTACTGAGGCCTTCATCCCCGATGCGCACGATGCGGATCTCGCATCTGCCAGCCTGTGCGCAATGCTGCTGGAGGAACTCGAAGCCTACGCTCGACTTTCCACATTGGCAGGACAGGATCCTTCCGTTGAGGCATTTACCGCGGAGCGGGAACGCTTTAAACAGGCCATGTCGACCACGTTCTGGGATCCGGAACGGGGCATATTTTCCGACTGCTATATCGGAGGCGATCCCGTTTCGAGGCTCACCGTCTCTGGCCTCATGGTTCTCTGGAACCGGTCCATCGACAAGGTCAAGCGGGACGCAATCATGCGATGGGTTCACGATCCACGTTTTTTCGAAGGCCCGGATGGGATTCCACTATGGGAAAAGTGGGAAAATGACCCTGTTCCGCCACCGGTTCCTCCACTTCACCAGATCTTCATGCTCCATGCGCTGAAAAACCAAAATCAACGGGAAACAGCTCTTGCAGTGGAGAACCGTGTTGTCCGATCCATGCTCCGCCACGCGAAGACGACACACCAGCTTCTGGTGGATCTTCATACAGGGAAATCTGCGGATCCACAGGCGAACGAGCCGCACTGGTATGACCTGCCACTCATCACGGGCTGCCTCATCGTCTCGACTGCACCGAACGTGTACCAACCTCAAGCCAACGAAATCTCCCCATTCGCACGGTCGTTGGAAAACAATAGACGCGTGGTCGTGGGTTCCGTTCTTGCCGCATTTGCTGTTTTGATCCTCGTATTCTCTCTCGTGCTTAACAAGATCGGAAGCCGGCAAGGACGCGAAACGAATTCTTCCGAATTGCTTCGTCACCTCGTCATCCAGGAAAAGTTTGATGAGGCCCTAGACCTCTTGGAAAAATGGGCACGTAAGAGCCCACAAGGGAATTTCCAGTTCCTGCGGGCTAACATCCTCGCTGGCAGGGGACGGCATTATGAAGCCGAGCAAATTTACCGAAGCCTCATCGAATCCCGCGTCGACGAGAAGAAAGCGACCTTGAACTTGGCTCTCTGCCTGTTCAAACAAGGGAATTTCGATGAAGCGGAGTTCACCTACCAATCATTTCTTGATCAATATGAAGATGCAGCCCCGAGAATGAGACTCATGGCCCAAATCGCCTCCGAATTTCTGGAGCAAAACAAGGATTCTCTCTCGCTGGACATGATGAAAAACTTCGATGAGGGAGAATAGAGAAAAAAGGAAGGGGGTTATGCGCCAAGGAGGTCGGGGTGAGGAACCCCATGAGGGAAACGCACATCCGCCCTTCCAACTTCATATTGGAGAAGCTCTGTCCGCAATGCAAGCGCAGAGTTCTCCTCAGGAAACTTTTTTCCAGATCGCTGAATTTAGGAAATAATATAACAAAACAAGGCATTTATGAAAATCCGGCCCTGTGCCTGAAGAGATGTTAACAGCTCGAACACAGATTCCCGTCGCCTTTCTGGCTGGATTGCTGGCGGTCGCGGCACTGGGATCCGGGTGCAGTGAAATCAAGAAGGGCACGGGAAAACTCGTACGCTTTCGAGACGACATAAAGGAAGTCACCTTTCGGGTCCCGGCGCTGAATTCGCAGCAATGCAGAGGGTTATTCATCGACCTTCTGTGCAACATGAAGGGGGGCGTGGAAGCGGAAGCTGATTCGGAACAGAACCTGATCCGGGTTAAGTTCAACTCAAGGGAAACCGCACTGAAAAACATCGAGTATGCGATCTCCGGAAGCGGATTTGACGTGAACGAAACGACCGGAAATGCGGAGGCAAGAAAAAAACTGCCCAAGGAATGTCGCTGAAGGAATGAACGCGGGGATCCAGGGGAATCATCCGATCGCGGTCACGGAAATCCAACTTCCCGGGATTCAGACCTCGCGCAGCGGAAAAGTCCGGGAGGTGTTCGCCACCGGCGACAACGCATTATTTGTGGCCACCGATCGGATTTCAGCCTTCGACTGCATTATGCCAACTGGAATCCCATGCAAGGGATACGTTCTCAACCAGTTGTCCCGTTTCTGGTTCGAGAAATTGGAACCGATTGTCCCAAATCACATGGTAACCCTGGACACCGATCAGTATGGTCCCGAGTTCGCCCCCTTTGCCCAGCTCCTGAAGGGCCGCTCCATGCTGGTTCGCAGGGCCGAAATGTTCCCCATTGAGTGTGTGGCGCGCGGATACCTGGCTGGTTCAGGATGGAACGACTACAGGACGACCGGCGGCATGGCGGGACATCCCCTGCCGAATGGCCTGGAGCAATCCTGCAAGTTGAGCGAGCCGCTTTTTACCCCTGCGACCAAGGCTGCGTCGGGGCACGACATCAACATCTCATTCGCCCAAATGGCTGACCGAATCGGCGGGGATATGGCCCGCCGCCTACGGGACGTTACACTGGAGCTCTATATCTCCGCGTCTGCATACGCCGCCGAGCGAGGAATCATCATTGCGGACACGAAGTTCGAGTTCGGGATCATCGACGGGGAAATCGTATGGGCAGACGAAGCGTTGACCCCGGACAGTTCCAGATTCTGGCCAGCGGATCAATATCAGGTAGGGGTTTCACCCTCGTCGTTCGATAAACAATTTTTGCGAGATTACCTTGAAACACTGGCCTGGGACAAAACCCCTCCTGCCCCGCAGCTCCCCAGCGAGATTGTTTCGCAAACACGGGACAAGTACCTGGAGGCGTATCGTCTGCTTACCGGAACGGATTTGCAGCTATAACCCCAGGGGAAGGGCATGATCCGGGCATTGAGTTTGCTGGGTGCAGCCCGGGCGAACATGCATGTACTAGTCGACAAGTTCCTGGATTACGTATCCCTTGAAAAAGGGCTCAGCGACAACACGCGGGAGGCGTACCGGGCGGACCTGATGCGGTTCACTCAATTCGCCCAGCAACAGGGGGCCCGCACCCTCAATGAGATCAAGCGCGAGGACGTCGTGTCATATTTGATGCGGGAAAAGGACCGGGGGCTCAAATCCAGCTCGCTGGCCAGGAACCTGGTCTCCATTAAAATTTTCTTCAGGTACCTCGAACAGGAGGGGCTGCTACAGCAGAATGTGACAGATGTCATGGATTCACCCCGGTTGTGGAAACTGCTCCCGGACACATTGACGCCAAAGGAGGTGGAGCGGTTGCTCTCGGCGCCTAATCCGGCGACCCGGCTTGGACGGCGAGACACAGCAATCCTGGAGACATTCTACGCGGCCGGATTGCGGGTATCCGAACTCTGCTCGCTGCGGGTGGACGACCTGCACATCGATGCGGGATACCTGCGGTGCATAGGCAAAGGCCACAAGGAGAGGATTGTCCCCGTGGGCAGCCAGGCCATTCGCGCCATCATGAGCTACGCGAATGAAGTGCGGCCGAGCCTTGCCAAAGAGGGGTCGGGACGAACACTTTTCCTCACCCAGCGGGGAGAGACATTTACACGCCAGGGAATGTGGAAATTGATCAAACATTATTCCCGGGGTGCAGCCATTTCCAAAAATGTCACCCCGCATACGCTTCGGCACTCTTTTGCAACCCACCTCCTGGCCCACGGCGCCCCTCTGCGCGTCATCCAGGAGATGCTTGGTCATGCAGATATCGCGACAACCCAACAATACACCCACGTGGACTCCAATCGATTAAAGTCCGTCCACGGCAAGTTCCACCCGCGCGCATGAAGAATCAATACAAGAAACTGGAGAAAAAACTGGGGTACTCCTTCCGAAAGAAAAGTCGTCTCCGGAATGCGCTCACCCACAGATCCTACCGGTTTGAGCGCGATGTGGAAAACGCAGACAATCAGCGGCTGGAGTATCTTGGCGATGCCGCCCTCGGTTTCGTGGCCGCCGCCTATTTGTATAAGAAGTTCCCCACCATGCGAGAGGGCGATCTAACCAAGATGAGGAGCCGCAGCACCAGCGGCAAACCGCTGGCGGACATTGCGCAGCGGTGCAACTTGGGAGATTATCTGCTGCTTGGC
>CAZTAB010000250.1:0-4228 GCA_964611475.1 uncultured Verrucomicrobiota bacterium
CATCTCTGCTGGGCCGCAGCCCACAATTCGATGTCATAGCATTTGGCGGCGGCAAAACTCAGGTCGGACGTGCAGAGCTCGACGACGCGGTAACAAAGCCCCAGGCGCTGCAGGATATCTTCCGCGTCGACAACGAGGGACTCCAGCTCACTGTACGATGTCGACGGCTCGACAAACTTCACCAATTCCACCTTGTCGAACTGGTGGACGCGAACCATGCCCCTCGTGTCCCGTCCTGCGGCGCCGGCCTCCCTCCGGAAGCAGGGAGTGTGCGCGGTGAGCCTCACCGGAAGGGACTCCATGATTTCTTCGCGAAAATAGTTGGTCACCGGGACTTCGGCCGTGGGAATAAGCCACAGGCCATCCTCGCCGACCCCATACATGTCTTCAGCCATCTTTGGCAACTGGCCGGTGCCGATCATCGCCGCATCGTTGACGAGGTATGGCGGGGCCACCTCCAAGTACCCGTGCTCCCGGGAGTGGATATCGAGCATGAAACGAATCAACGCCCGTTGAAGACGAGCTCCTTCCCCGATCAGCGTGTAGAATCCCGAACCGGCCATTTTTGCGGAGCGTTCAAAGTCAAGGATTCCCAGGGCCTCGCCAATCTCCCAGTGGGGCTTCGGTTGGAAATCGAACCCCGGTGGCGAACCCCAGGTTCGGATCAGCACGTTGTCCCCCTCGCTCGAACCCACAGGCGCCGACTCGTGGGGAAGATTTGGAAGGCGGAGGAGCGCATCCTCCAGAGTCACCTCCAACTCACGCAGACTTTGGTCCATCTCCTTGATCCGCTCCCCGAGTTCCCGAAGAGTCGCCTGTTCACCGGAAATGTCTTCTCCGCCTTTTTTCTTTTTCCCAAGCTCTTTCGAAGCAACGTTGCGCTGATTCTTGAGCGACTCGACCTCCGCGAGCAAATCGCGGCGACGGCGATCCGCGGCCAGAACGTCACCGACCTCGGCATCGGCGACCTTCGTGCGCAACCTCTCGCCAACGGCCTGCGCCTCTTCGCGAATCATACGGATGTCAAGCATGGTACGGTACTTCTCCCGGCATGGGGTCAGCGTTGCCCAGGGGACAGAAACTTGTCTACATCACCCTGCAGGCTCAGATCCGCATGAAGCTTCCACCACTTCTTCAGGTCCGGAGGGCAGAGGTTTCTCCCCTTCCGGTCCAGCCCACCGTCGTCTCGATAGTGCCAGCGGGCACATCGAGGCATGGGGCACTCGTCAATGCCCGAAATCAAAACCACGGCGGCAACAGCATCCTTTTCAACACGGCGCCCATACTTTTCGAAGTCGTCTTCCGCTGGCTTCATCGCCGTCGCATTGACAAAACCGATCCGATCTTTCGGGAACGACCGCATGTAAGGCTTCACCTCTTCGTTGGCGAGAATAATGGCCAGGATGCAATGCGTATCCTCCTTCAGGAGATCCTTCAGCGCCTCCATCTCCACGTCCAGGGTCTTCGATCCAACCGCATCGCGGGGGGGTGCAATGACCGGCTTGGAGTAGAGGGATTGCTCGATATGCCCGGCGACACGGGCGAACAGCTTCGCGTCCACGCCCCCGACGTTCACCATCACGATCTGCCGCTCTCTCCCATCCGCTCCGGCCAAGGTGCAACCGGCGAGGATCGCGGCCACGGCCGCAAGAAAGCACTTTCTATACCTGATCATATCATCCTTCCTTTCCGAACTTGGCGTCAATATAAGGCCAGCAGGCGGTCAAAATCAATGCCGGGAACGGATCTCGCCCTATTCATCCGCACATCGTGCTGCGAAAAAGCTTTCGAAGCTGGCTCAGAGAGCGGGTGTTCAGCACGTCGCCCTTCCCGAGCCAGCCGCGGCGGGCCTGCCCGACGCCGTATTCCATGTGGGAAAAATCCCGCGCCCGGTGGGCATCGGTATTGATCGCGATCAACACGCCCATCTCCCGGGCCATGCGACAATGGACATCGTGCAAGTCCAGCCGCTGTGGGTTCGCATTCAACTCCAGAAAGCATCCCCGCTGCCTTGCATGTTTGATCACGCGGGACATGTCGATATCGAATGCATCGCGCGAAAGAAGGAGCCGACCTGTGGGGTGACCGAGAATGGTGAAATAGTCATTATCCATCGCCCGAAGAACCCGGTCGGTCTGCTGGTCGCGGCTCAGATTGAAGCGTGAGTGAACGGATCCGATGACGTAGTCCAGGCGCCTCAAAACACCGTCCGGCAGGTCGAGCGATCCATCGTCCAGAATGTCCACTTCAATACTCTTGAAAACATGAATCCCGGGATGTGACGAGTTCAGTTCGTCGATCTCGTCCATCTGCCGGGACAACCGCGACTCATCAAGCCCGTTGGCAATGGTGAGACGCTTAGAATGGTCGGTCACCCCGAGATACTGGTACCCCATTTCTTTCGCGGCCAACGCCATCTCCTCTATGGAATGGCGTCCATCCGAGGCGGAGGAATGGGAGTGCAAATCGCCCCGGATTTCCGCCCGGTCCAAAAGCTCCGGCAAGCCGTTATTTTCCGCCGCCTCCAACTCGCCCCGGCCCTCGCGCAACTCAGGGGGAATCTCCTCCAGACCCACCGCGGCAAAAACATCGGCTTCAGATTTGCCTGCCACCGCATGATCGCCTTCAAACACGCCATACTCGTTCACTTTCAAGCCGCGTGCCTGCGCGCGCCGGCGAAGAGCTATGTTGTGTGCCTGACTGCCAGTAAAATAATGAAGCGCCGCTCCGTAACTCGACTCCTCAATGACCCGCAGATCCACCTGCAGGCCCGACCGTAGAACCACGCTGGATTTTGTTGCCCCCTGGGCAATTACTTCATTGACGTCTTCGTACGCCACAAAAACCTCCATGAGTTCACCGGAGTCTTCACTAACAGCAAGAATGTCCAGGTCGCCGACCGTTTCACGGCCCCGGCGATAGCTTCCTGCGAAGGCCATTCGGCCTGCAAGGCCGCATTCCTCCAGGTATTTCATCAATGCGCGAGCAACACCCATGATGCCCACCCGAGAAAAACGCTTCGAGGCATCCCGGCGCGAGGCAATCGCCCCCAGAAGCTTCTCCTCCGTCTTCTTCCCCATGCCTGGAAGCTCGCGTAGTCTCCCTTCCCGTGCCGCCAACTCGAGATCGTCAAGGGACTGGATGCCCAGGTTTTCGTAAAACACCTTGACCCGCTTGGGCCCAAGCCCCGGCAACTGCAACAACTCTCCGAGAGAGGGGGGAATCCTCTTCTGCACCTCCTGCAGCGCATGGAGGGTGCCGCTCCGGAGAACTTCCTCTATTTTCGCTGCAAGGTCCTTCCCGATGCCCTCTACGGATGTCAAATCGTCTCCCCGATCGACGATATCAGAGACCTCCTCCCCCAAATCGCCGATCGTCCGGGCGGCATTCCGGTATGCACGAATGCGGAACGGATTTGCAGCGTCGATCTCCAGGAAATCGGCAAGTTCGGCAAACCTCAGGGCAACGTCCTGATTCAAGACAGGCATGGCGTTTCAAGACTACGTATTCATTTCCAGGGAATCCAGCCCGAAGGGGACACTCACCTTGTATTGCGCGATGTTTCAGTGAGTGGTACCGGAGCCAGCGGCCAACATCCAGCCCGCTCCTGACCTCCTTAAATCCTCATCTATCGCACAGGCCACAGAGGATTTCCTGGATCTGCTCCTTCGTGAATGGGTTGTAGTGGTCATCCTTGAAGAGGAGGATTCTCTCAACACGATCCCGTACCGGGAATTCCGACGAGAGAGTTTGGAGCGATTCAATCAGGGTCTCGAGTCCGGCCTCCTTTCTTCGCTGGTGGAAAATCTGGATGCAGACATCAAACAGGTGCTCCCTCTCCGGCGATCCCAGCAAATGAAACAAGGCCCTGGGAAAATCAATGCGCGCGAGCGCGATCAGGGCTTCCTGCTCCTGATCTGAGTCCAGCAAACGTGCCACGTGATGAAAAGACTCCGCATCCGCATATTCGCCCAGCGCGGCGAGAAGAGAACGGGACAGGGTACCTGTTTCATCCTGGTTATCGAGAATCGAGCCAAGGACCGGTACCGCAGAGGGCACCGGGATGGCCGTTACAATGAGGACGTTGAGCACAGACGGATCGTGCTCCAATCTTCCCAACACAATGTCGAGAACCCTTTCGAGTTCCTCCGGGCCGAGAGCTTCAGCAAAACGGCGGAGCGTCCAGACCAGTTCAAAATCTTCGTCGTAGTAGCCGCCCTCGATGAGG
>CAZTAB010000251.1:0-3442 GCA_964611475.1 uncultured Verrucomicrobiota bacterium
TGCCCAAGAGCCGATACCCAGTGCCCGGCCGAAGCCACCATCTGTCCCAAGGAAGAGACCCGGTGCCCGAGGAGTCCCACGGTGTGCCCCGGGCCCAACGATGTCACCCGGTGCCCACAAGAGAAGACCGAGTGCCCGGGATTTTCGGGCCGCGAAAGCCACATCTTTAACCCCTACGGCGTGGAACTTGAACCCTTCAACGTTGTTTTCGGGGCCGAAATTGGCAAGAGGGCGCTTGGTGAAGCCTTGAAGCCCGTCGAGCTCAACTCTGAACACTTTGAAGACTCGAAGGAGCTGGAGACGAAGAGTCCGGAGTCGATTCCCCAACGAGATCCATCCAAGATCAGCCCCGTCCTTCAGGACTGGCTTCAGCATGGGAACCCGAGCGATGAAGTCGAGCTCATCGTCACCTTCCGGGAGGATCTGCGGATGCCCCGCTTGCCTGAACTCGGAGAGAACGAAGACCGGGAAAAGTGGACGCGACGCAACGATGCAATCGAAACCCTTCGACGCGCCCGTAGCGAATCACAGGCGAAGAGCCTCGCGCGCCTTCGGCAATATGGGGAACTGAAGGGAGGCCAGGGATTCTGGATCGTGAACGCGCTGATCGGCCACACCACACTCGACCAGGTCAGCCGGCTCGCAGAATCCCCGGATGTGGTGTACTTGCAGCCGGTCATGGGCGGGGAAAAACCGCCGGCCGACGGCAATCCCGACAACGACGCCATCGACGCGCGCGCCGACATCGTATCCGATCCCTACTTCAATCTCCCCCTCACTCGTCCGTGGATTGGGCTGCTCGACACCGGAGTGCGTGATTCGCACGACATGTTCAACGGGCCCGACAACCTGGACTGGCTTCGTGATTGCGTCAACGGAGGCCCCGGGTGCAACGACAGCAGCAACCCTGGCTACGACACCACCGATTTCGCCTGGAATCATGGCACGTCCAGTGCTGGAATCCTGACTGGAAACGGCAGCCTTGGCGGGGCCTTCCGAGGTGCCACGGAAGTTCGAACGGATAGCTGGCAGATTTATACCGCCGGTGGACTCAGCACGGCTGCGGCGATTCGCGCGATCGAAGCGGGAGTCGCCGCCTTCGACAAGGTTCTGGTGGGAGAGATCCAGGCCAACGAAAGTCACTCGGGTGCCTTGGCGACGGCCGCCGACAATGCCTACGACGCCGGCGTCGTCTTTGTCTCGGCAAATGGCAACTTCGGCCCCGATGCCAGCACCGTCCGTTCCCCTGCGATCGCCCACAAAGTGCTGGGCGTGGGCGGGTTCATGACCGACGGGGGAGCACAATACAACGGCCAGGGACGCGGACCCACGGCCGACGGACGCTTCAAGCCCGACATCCAGGCACCTACCTGGAGCGAAACCGCGAGTGCGGCCCACGACTCTGCACTGAAGGTGTTCGGGGGGACCAGTGGCGCAACCCCCTACGCGGCTTCCGCGGCCATGCTCGCCGACAACTGGCTCGCGAATATCGGCAACTACGACAATGGTCAAACCTACGCGTTCATGATTCTCTACGGCCAGAATGCCTATCCCTACAACAACACCGTGGGCGCAGGGCCGATCGAGATGGCCACCAATGGGACGGCCTACTGGGGCAAGGTCGAGGTGCAATCGAACGTGAATATCAACATCCCGATCTCGGTGGGGAATGGGCGAAATGACTTCGATGGTGCCCTCTGGTGGCCGGAGTCCGTGAGCCAGGCACACAACGACATCGATATCCACCTGATCGACCCGAGCGGCATAGAGCGCGCCCGTGGGTTCTCGGCGTTGAGTGTATTCGAACGGGCTGCGGTGGAGGGGCCACTCACACCGGGAACGTGGACCCTTCGAATCCGTGGCTTCTCCGTACCCACCGGGTCTCAACTCGTCTACTGGGCGGCACACGTAAGGAACTAACAACCCGCCGGTCGGGGGCCCGGGCGGGCCTCCGACCCTCGCAGCCCAGGCGATTCAACATATCCTCCCAACTGCCACGCGTAACGGGAAGTGCTCATGCTGAGATTCCTGTACCGTTACGATTAGGAAAGCGATGCCGAAGCCCTGGCGGGCTGAATGGAGCGAGCCCCCCCGGAGTTCCCGGTGGTTTATACCGGTTGCTCCGCGAGCCAACCGTCCGCCCAAGAGCCGAAACCCAGCACCCGGCCGAGTTTGCCCGGGCGGTTTTCGTTTTGCAGAGCAGCAATTCGTGAACGCGCTCGACAGATTCAGATGCGGTATGCAAAAAACGGGTGCCATGGGTACTTTGCAATCGGCCTTTCTGCAGGTGTGTGACGCGTCCTTTCAACCAATCACGGACGAGGAATTGCGTGGCCTCTTCGATCGGATCCCCTCTGCGCGGGTGGGAGTCCTTGGTGACTTTTGCCTCGATATTTACTGGATGATTGATCTGTCTCGCAGCGAGGAATCCCTGGAAACGGGTCTGCCCACCCACCCTGTCCACACCCAGCGATATTCCCTCGGTGGCGCTGGCAACGTGGCGAAGAATCTCGCGTCCCTGGGCTGCACAAACCTGTACGCACTGGGCGTGGTGGGGGACGATCCGTGGGGGAAGGAAATGATCCGGTTGCTGCAGGGGATCGGGGCCGACACGAAGGACATGCTCGTACAGTGTGGCAAGTGGGCGACCCTCGCGTATGGCAAACCTCACATCGAGGACCGGGAGATCAATCGTTTCGACTTTGGAAACTACAATGAGCTTTCTACCGAGACCGGGGAGGAACTTCTCGCCCGGGTTGGCCGGTGCATCGATGAAGTGGATGTCCTGATCGTCAATCAACAGGTGCGGGATGGAATTCACAGTCCGCGGTTCCGCGAGGGCCTGCTGACGCTGATTCGGGAGAAGCCCGGCGTCGTCGTTATTGTCGACAGCAGGCACTACAGCGAGTTTTACGAAGGGTGCCTCCTCAAGGTTAACGATCACGAGGCCACGAGGCTGTGCGTAAGGGACAACTCTCCGGAGGATCTCATACCGCGGGAAGACGTGTTCCACGCAGCTGAAACGCTGTTCGAGAAATCCCGCGAGCCGGTTTTCGTCACGCGGGGAAGTCGTGGCCTGGTGGTGCGCGACGAGCACGGGGTGGCGGAGATCCCCGGCTTGCAGGTGCCGGGCCAGGTCGATACCGTGGGGGCTGGTGACAGCGTTCTTGCCGGCATCAGCCTGGGTCTGGCCGCCGGGTCCCGACCCTCGGTCGCCGCGCAGCTCGGCAACTTGGCGGCGTCGGTCACCATTCAGAAGCTCAGGGAAACCGGCACTGCTTCGGCCGCGGAGATTCTTTCCATTGGGTCGGACTGCGACTATGTGTTTCATCCGGAACTTGCCGAAGATCCGCGGCGTGCCCGTTTCTTGGCCGGCACCGAGATCGAGATCGTTTCCGCCTGGCAGGAGGAGGTCCGGACCCGGTACGCGATTTTTGATCAT
>CAZTAB010000252.1:0-5490 GCA_964611475.1 uncultured Verrucomicrobiota bacterium
TTGCCGAAGGCCATGACAAAGTGTCTAATCCCGCCTCATGCGTGCAGGAAACGAACTGATAGCCGACATTGACGCCACCCGCGTCGATCCGGGGACGATTGCCTTCTGGTGGCTTGGACAGCACAGCTTCGTGCTGAAGGCCGAAGCGACGATCCTCTACGTGGATCCTTTCCTGACAGCCATCCCGGAGCGACTGGTGCCTCCCCTGGTCTCCCCGGCACAGATGGCCCATGCCCGGCTGGTGCTGGGCACTCACGACCACGGCGACCACATCGACCGGGCCGCATGGCCGGACATTGCCCGGGCGGGGCAGGCGACATTTATCGTTCCCGACCTGGTCCGAGAAAGCATTGTCAGCGACCTCGGGATCCCGGAGGCGCGAGTGGTTGGCCTGGATGACGGGACAAGTAAGACCGTCGAGGGCGTTCGCATCACCGGCGTGGCCGGGGCGCATGAGTTTCTCGACCCCGACCCGGAAACCGGCCGGCATCCCTGGCTCGGGTATGTCATCGAGGCCGGCGGGTGCCGGGTCTACCACGCGGGGGACACGATCAAGTACGAAGGCCTTGAGGCGCGGATGAAGGCGCACCTTCCCATCGACCTCGCCCTGCTGCCGATCAACGGCCGCGACGCGGCCCGCACCGCACAGGGGACGATCGGGAACATGACGTACCAGGAAGCCGTGGACCTGGCTGGCGCCATCGCGCCACGGATGACCATCCCGACCCACTACGACATGTTTGCCGGGAACCTGGAGGACCCCTCCTTGTTCCTGGATTACCTTCGGGTGAAATTCCCCGGACTTCAGTCCCGGGTTTGCCAATATGCAGAAAAGGTCCTGCTTGACTGCAGGAGGTGAATTCATGGAGCCCCATGTAACAGGACGGAGATCCCACCGATGAGCCGCATGCCCACGACACGGCTTGGAAATTCGCAGCTCGAGGTTTCCCGCCTGGGGTTGGGCTCGATTCCCTTCGGGACAGACGTCAGCGAGCAGGAAGCCCGTCGCTCGCTGGACCGATTTGAAGCGGCCGGGGGCACCCTGATCGACACCGCCAATATTTACGGGGGCGGTTTTCGAGGCACGCACGAGGAACGGGCCGGCACCTCAGAGCGCACGGTCGGCCGGATCATCAAGGGTCGAAGGGATCGTTTCCTTGTCGCAACCAAGGGATACTGGACCATGCACCACCCGATCCGCCCCGGCGGCGTGGGGCTGAGCCGCCGCAACCTTGCTGAGCAGCTTGAAGCCAGCCTCCGCCGCCTGAACGTGGAAACGATCGATCTCTACCAGTGTCATGCCTATGACTTCTACACCCCCGTGGAGGAGACCATGGAGGCGCTGGACGAGTTCGTTCAAGCGGGGAAAATCCGCTGTGCGGGTGTAAGCAACTGGCATGGCTGGGGTGTGGCAAAGGCGAACACGCTTGCCGCCCTGTCCGGGTCGGCGCCCGTGGTCTCAAACCAGATCTGGTACAACCTCGCGGACCGGGTCGCCGAGAGGGAGATCGTGCCCGCCTGCAGGGACCAGAAGGTTTCCATCATCGCCTGGGGCGCCCTCGCCCAGGGATTTCTCACCGGTGACTACCGCCGCGGGGACCGCGGCCCCACGCCGGGCTCCGGGATCGCGGGGAGCGAAGAGACCGAGCCGTCGTCCTGGCGCAACCTCGCGGTGGAAAAGAACTGGGATCTACTCGAGCTCCTGGAGCGCATGGCGCGGGAGCATAGTCGCAAGCTCTCGACGGTCGCCCTGCGATGGATGCTGCAGGCAGGGCAGGCCGACGTCATCCTCCTGGGTGGAGCACAGGAATCGCACTATGCCGCCAGCCTGGAAACCCTGGAGTTCCAGTTGTCCGACGAGGAGGTCCGGGAACTGACCGAGGCCAGCCAGCCGCCGTTGTACTACCCCAACGCGTTCCTGGACCTGTTCTGCCTGAAGGAGTCCCCGCTCTACGGGGGACTGCGACCGGACGGGCCGGCAAAGACATAGGGAACCGCCCCGCGCCATTGCCGGGGGTTCGGGCCACCGCACGCAGCACAGGATTTTGATCCCATCCGAGCCCACATCTCCGCTCTTGTTTTGGGTTTCGAGGTTGCCGGAACCATGGTATTAGTCATGAGGTCCACATGGGGTCCTGACCTGCAGTGGGCACATCGAGTGAACAGAAAACCCAAGTCGCCCTCCCATGCCGGGCGCCTGTAGCAAGGAGCGCTTGTTTTATGAAGCTTTCCGTTTCGATCCACGACAAGGTGGCTGACAAGGTGGTTGAATCGCCTGGTGAGATTGATGCGGTCATCGAAAGCGCTGGCAGCGAGGCCTCCGGCCTCGACCGGTTAAACATCATTTCCTTTACTGCGCCGAGCGGCAATTACGTGAGCCTGGTAGTGGGTTCGGACGAAACGGTAGTCAGCTTCACATACGGCCACCACTGCCCTCCATATTTTGCCAGCAAAGGCTCCAGTGAAGAGGCAACCCCCGTGATGACGGCGTTCGTCGGCTTGAAGCATCAGACGGAGTTCCCCAGGAACTGGGTCATTCCTATCGAACAGGGCATATCGGCTGTCCGTGCGTTCGCCGAGGATGGCGAACTCCCGCAGACGACCCAGTGGGTAGAGCTATAAAAGATCAACGAGCGTCCAGCCCCAGGAGCTTGAGTTCGTGTTGACGATCCATTGGTGATGGCGCCAGCAAGCAACAGGGTGTCGCCCGTTTCAATATGGAGCTCGCGCATGCCACCGCGTCGGCGACGCTTTACCTCATCCTTCCTGGAGCAAGCTCCATCCAGTTTTTCAAATGTCTCGTCCCCAGTAAGCTTGAGGATGTTTCGGGCACCGGCCTTGGGGAGGGCCTTGTCGCCGGTTTTCCGGGCCGGAAAAACGCGCTTGCCCATAGCTATGGCCCTGACGTAGTACTTTACGCTGACGTACCCGTAGCTCAATTGGATAGAGCATCTGACTACGGATCAGAAGGTTCGGGGTTCGAATCCCTGCGGGTACGCCAACTTCCCTGAAGAAAACAGCCCTTGTTATAAAATCCGGGGGGTTCCACGCTGATCCAGTGACGGGTTTGTGCCAAGTTTTTCATGGCGACACAAGCCGACACAAAGGGACGCGAGACGGGTTGCGAAGCCTCGTGGCACGGCCTTGACTCCGCGCTGTAGGCTCCGCCACACGAGTCAGATACCCGTGCTACTTCAATGTGGGGATCTCTTCACTATCGATCAGGAATCCTCCAGGAGAACCTCTCTCGAGGACCTGATTGTTCAGGTCGTCTTCGCCATACCGATCCGTGCCGCCGTAATTAATTGAGAAGGCAAAATTTCCACCGCAATCCGGAAGCGGGTGGTACGTCACATTGGCGGGTGCGCCCCCGTAGTCGGCGCCCCCGTATTGGTCGTCACCACCTAC
Source organism: uncultured Verrucomicrobiota bacterium (assembly GCA_964611475.1). Lineage (GTDB taxonomy): Bacteria > Verrucomicrobiota > Kiritimatiellia > SLOV01 > SLOV01 > CAUZEO01. Next base: position 3,409 of record CAZTAB010000252.1, read on the forward strand.
GTCAAATAGCATGCCGTATCCCGCCTGCTGCCCTTGGGCGCCGTACGTGAGCTGGTAGGTGTCGTTTCCGTCGAAATCAAGGAGACCTGCGACGCCGAAGTCCCAGGAAAATCCGAGACCAACGATGTTTCCTCCGTAGATGTCGTCGCCCTTGTCATCCAAGACGAACCCTAGACCGTAATGTGCCTGCCAGGCGATTCCCCATCGCAGGAAAACAGGTTCAAACCGCTCCTCGCCGTCGTACGCCAGAAGAGTCGAACCGAGGCGGCGGTCATCGCCACCGAAGTCCCGCGCAAATCCCGCGGCGAACCAATATCCCCCTCCGTGCGAGAAATAGTCGCACTCGTAGACGTCATCTCCGCCGCCGTCCAGCAGCACCCCGATACCACCGTTGGCAACTCCTCGCGGACCGGCTCCCACACCCTGGGACCATCCGTCATAGCCCCGGGTGTCCTCATAGTTGTCCAGCCATTTGCCGCCAGCGTAATAGTGATCGGCGCCGCCCAGGTCGTCCAGGACGCCAAACCCGAGGGGACCGCCGAAGCCTTGCGCGTAGAGGGCCGCGTGATACGAGTCATCACCCGCCCGGTCGAGGAGAATGGCAACCCCGCCAAGCGCGGAGCCATGGTTCCTGCGCAACCCGCGGTAATCATCGCTCCCCTCAGCGTCGACCAGAATTCCAATCCCGGCGATGCAGGCACCCTGCGCAACGTCCTGTGCATCATATATATCGTTGCCTGAGCGATCGATGACCATGGACACACCCAGCACCGCACCGCCCTGAATGCCTGGCTTCTCGCCGCGATAGGTGTCGTTGCCGCCGAGGTCGATGATCACCAACACCGGGCGTTCGCGGGAAAGCGCGCCCTCAAGATAGGTGTCGTTGCCACCGAGGTCTATGACAACGGAGACTCCGCGCAACACCTCAAGGTTGTAAATATCGTTTTCCGGGCCGCCGACCAGGATTCCTTTCGCCACCTTCCCGGTCTCCTTCAGCCCGGCGAGCGCTTCGAGCAAGCTGGGATCACCAAGTTTCGCCACGTGTCCACCTGCTTCGAGCAAAGCCTGCCTGTCCATCGACTCCATGAGATCGCATAGCCGTCTTGCCTTCTCCTCGTCAGGAAATCGCGCGCCCTGCCCCTCTACCTGACCGGTGGTGACGTCGTAGAGGTTCTGATAAAGATAGTCCTGCTCCTCTTCCGTAAGTGGTTTCAGGAAATTGCCGAACGCTGATTCGGCTTTCAACGTCGCATTGCGAACCATGGCAAGGGCATCCGACGATTTCTCGAGCTTCGCGCTATTCCCGGCAGACAAGGCAGCCAAATCAAGCTTGACGGATGCCAGAGACAAAACCCGTCCAAGATTTCCCGAATTCCCCGCCAGTGCTTCGTGAAGCTCCCGCGTAAAAGCCTCCGCGATCACCGGCGAATCCAACTGGTTCCGCATCAATTCGTCATACCAGCCAAGCCGGCAGTTCCCGGTTTTGTCCGACCACGTTTTGTACCCTGCGCTCTCATCCAGGCGACCGTTTGAGTAGGCCTGGTACAACTCGAATTTTTGTTCCAACCCGCGGTCCCTGATTCCCGCCTCCGACTCCTGCTTCAGGAGACGAACCAGGCGTGAAGGGTCTGGCTCCGCAACCAACCGAGCCGGGAGGAGGATCGAGAGCGCGAGAAAGATCGAAAGCTTTTTCATGGGGAGTGGATCATAGAGGGTCGTCACGAAATGCCAACGTCGAATATTCGCCTTGCGCACCGCCCAAGGGGCATCCTCACCGTAGCCTGGGGAATCGCCCGAGTAACGTGTTGGGAAGTATGCGCAAACGCGTATCAGCACGGGATGCAAATTGTTGTGTCGTCTGCGGAAGCAGAGAGAATCTTGAAGTGGATCACAAGCGGGCATTGATGAACGGCGGAGACAACCGGATCAACAACCTTTCGACACTGTGTGACCCTTGCCATACAGAGAAAACAAGAATGGACAACAGTCTTCGCCGAAAGCGGAAGAAAAGCGATTAGCAGGAAGGAGCGGGTTGCACAGAGCCTGTTCCCCTTGCTACGTTCCTCTGCATGAAAACAACAC
>CAZTAB010000253.1:0-3958 GCA_964611475.1 uncultured Verrucomicrobiota bacterium
GCCGCCTGTTGCCGTCGGCAATTACACCAACAACCGGTCGATCGTGGTTGCTGGGACTGGCAGCAGCAGGGTTCCGCTCGTCCGGATTATCGATACGACGGGCGGCGGTAGCCACACCAACATAGACCTGTCCTCCAGCGACATCAGTGTTGAGGCATGGGTCAAGCCCATGTCCGGGTTTCCGCGTGGCCAGACCATCTTTCAGTCCGCGGGAGTTCGAAATTTTTCGCCAAATCAATCGATCGGTCTCCGGATCGGCGGCGGGGATTCCCTGGGGGGACAGCTCCGGTGGACGCTCGTGGACGAGCCGGCGGTGCAGGATGTGAACCTTTTCAGCGGATCGGAGGATCAGATTCCCGTTGGGACGTGGACCCACGTGGCCGCGATTCTGGATCGCAGCGGGGTCAATGGCAAACCGAATCGCGCCTACACTTTCATGAACGGAGTGCTGGTCGGCGAGGCGGATGCAAGCGCGTTGAGTGACCCCCACATCGATGTCGTGCATGAGAACTACGTCATGGCGGTGGGCTGCGAGTTTGCCAGCAAGAACATCTTTGTGGTCGAAGGCATGGACGCCCTGGTCGACGAGTTCCGCCTGATCAAGCGCGCCTTCACCTTTGCCGAGGTCGTTGACCACTCCCTCAACACGATTTCCGGCTTCGTGAATCTGGGAGAACCGAAAACCGAAATTGCCGCGAACGCCGTGGTGTTGGAACACGAGACCAGCGCGGGGGTGGACTACCAGCTGGAGTCCACTGACGATCCCTCGACCGGCGTATGGAAATCCGAACCGTTTACTGTCCACGGGACCGGGGATCCCATGACCTTTCGAATCACCGGTGAAGGAACAAAGGCGTACCGATATAACCGATCCCTTTGAAGTTGAATCCCGCAATGCAGGAGGAGATAGTCATGACACTTGATTTCAGGCGATTCACAATGTTGCTGGGGGCGTTCCTGTTCCCGGTTTTCGCGTTGGCCCAGGTGGAGGGAACCCCGGTTTACTTTTTCGACTTGGTCACGATTCCGGACTGCAGCACCAACAATATCGACGGCCGTCTTGAGAACGGCGCGACACTGGTGGCGGACGTTCCCTTTCCTGCCGCCTACGCAGGCAATCAGTCCGTATCCCTTAATGGAACCGGAGGGACCAACACGGTGGAGTCCCACGTCCTGATTTCCCGGAATCCGCTTCCCTTCAACCACCTGTCCACCAACGACTTTTCGGTGCACATGTGGGTCAAGCCGGCCGAGTCCCGGGGAATGACCTTGTTCACCTCGTCGACGGTTCCCGACGTGTTCATGCAGAGGGTCGAGTTGTCGCTGGGCAGCACGACGAACGCGGGTCAGGTAATGCTGCGACTGGATGATACTGTCGAGGGTTTGTTGCCGGAGTTTTTGTTCAGCGGATCCAGCAACCATGTGCCGGTGGATGTATGGACGCACGTCGCCGCGGTCGTGGACCGCAGCGGCGCCACGGGTCCTTCGAACCACGCGCACCTGTACATTAACGGCGCCCAGACCGCGAGCCAGGACATCACCGGCCTGGGGGATGTGCACGACGACAGTCAAGCCACCCGATACTTCATGGCCATTGGAACGAGCTTTCAGGTGCAGGCGAACAACACGGTGACCACGGTGAATGCAGCACACGGGCAGATCGACGAGTTCCGGCTCATTGAGAAGGCGTTGTCATCGGCCGAGATCATGGCCGCGTCCCTCGATTCATTGTCCCCGGGACTCAAGGAGTTGGAGGGTTTCATGTCGATCGACAGCAAGGTTTCCGACACCGGCATTCGCTTCACGAGCGAATCGAATACAAACTACGTCTTGCAGTTCGCCAATATTCCGGACTCGAGTTCGTTTCTCGGAACCGGGTTCACGATCCATGGAACGGGGGGGGACATCACGGTCCTGGACCCGAACGGTTTTTCGACCTCGAGGGTGTACAGGATCTTGAAACTGCAACAGTAGGCGCTAGACAAACTCCGTGAATGCTTCCCGGATTACGTCCGCCGCTTCGAGCGCGGCCTCGGGATCAATGCAAAGTGGCGGGGAATACTTGAGTAACCCTCGTCCCGTCACGAACATCATCACCCCCCGGCGCACCGCTGCCTCCGCGATCTCGTCGGCCAGCCGCACGTCAGGATCGCCTGTTTCCGGGTCCCTGAAATGCGCGGAAATGAAGAGACCCATGCCGTGAATGGAAAGAATCCGTTCCGGATACTCCCGCTGGAGGCTCCGTAACGAATCGAGAACCCGGCGCCCGGTCTTTTCCGATGCCTCGACCAGTCCGCCCTCCTCGATGGCATGGAGCGAGGCAAGACCCACCTCCGCGCACAGGGGGTTGCCCCCATGCGTGCTGGACATTTCCCCGGGTGGCGGGAGGTCCATTATCTCCCGCCGGCCCACCAGCGCCGAGACCGGGATGCTGGAAGACAGTCCTTTTCCAAGTGTGAAGAGGTCGGGGACGCTGCCGGTGTGCTCGAACCCGAACCATCGCCCCGTTCGCCCGCAGCCCGCCTGCACCTCATCGAAGCAGACCAGAATGTCGTTCGCATCTGCCCAGTCCCGCAAGGCTTTCGCGAACCGGGGCGGGATTGCCTGGGTAGCCCAGCCTGGCGCGGACTCCCCGATGAACCCGGCAATGCGTCCGGGCATCACGCCTTGTTCATCGAGCATTGCAAGGCACCGCTCAAAACAGGTTTCGTCGCATGGGCGCGACGCATCGTGTCCCCACGCGCAGGCCGGACTGAACGGAAACGGGATCTGGTAGTGGTGGAGCTGCTCCCGCCGGATCCAATCCTCCGGCCGCGGCGAACCTGCCGCCGTCACCGCCGCGAGCGTCCGGCCGTGGTAGCCGGCGGAGAAACTCAGGATGCCCACTTTCTCCGGGTGAATGGTCCGTCCATGCAGGCGCATCACGAACATGGCCGCCTCGGTCGCCTCCGTGCCCGCGCTGAACAGGATCGCCTTGGCATCGGGAATCGGGGCCAGCGACACCAGCTTTTCCAGCAGGGCGAATCGCGAATGCGCAGGGTAGGCATAGGTCGCCAGCAGTTTTCGGTCGGCCGCGTGATGGATGGCCTCCACGATTTTCGGGTGGCAGTGTCCGGCATTGGCCATGACGATGGCACTGGTGAGGTCGATCCACTGGTTCCCGTACGGATCCCGCACCAGAAACCCCTCCGCCTCGCCCCATACCACCGGGGGCATTGCGGTCATCGAACGGGGCTCCACCGCCCGCAGTCGCTCGATGAAGGGAATCGACTCGGGTACCGGAATCGGCGTCACAATCCGTCGCCAGCGTGACTCGACAGGCTGCGTCTGCCTGGGCTCGAGGGAACTGGACAGAAATGACATAAGCTCACTCTTGTAGGTTACACCGCCTACATTTGCACGCCGGAAATCCAGGCCAATCAGTCTGATCCGGCCGAAGTATGAAATCTCCCAAGGATGGAAACCACGAAGGAAACCTCATTATAATAATCGGTTTCACTAGTCGTCTGCGGGTTACAGGAAGGATGCCTGTGCTTCGTTACAATACCAGCCGGCCGGTCTGCTCGGAGCAGATCCGGATTTCCGTCGCCTTGCCCCGCAGGAAGTCGAGCGCATACGCATTGAATCCCACCAGCGCGGACCGGTCGCTGGGGTCGCAGACGCCGTCGCGAGCCCAGAGTCGGATGGCGTCTTCGAGGTTCCGTACCGCCCGGGCAAGCAGATCCGACGATTCAATCATCAACAGGTCGAACCTCTCGATGTCGAACGGGACGCGTTTGCCCTGAATCTTCGCGGCCTCGTCGAGGCGCTCGCGCGCCTGGTCGACCCGGAGACACACGCCCAAGTATTCACGGGAAAACTCGGTCCACGCCCGGATGTTTCGAAGGTAGAATATTCCCCGCGGCTCCGACACCGCGATCGCCTTCTCGATGAACGGAGTCATCTCTTCATACCGGCG
>CAZTAB010000254.1:0-7345 GCA_964611475.1 uncultured Verrucomicrobiota bacterium
GGGATTTTGCAGAGACACACGGTTGCCGGGTTGTCCGTGCCGCTCCACCTTTACAATCCTGGCTCGGTATGCTTCCCTTCCGGCCCGTATACGATGGCGAAGGGAGCAGTCGCCCATGCCGGTAGATGTTCTGATTCTTAACACCGCAGTGATGGACATGTGGAGCCGTGACTTTGAGTTCACCCGGGCCCACGTGGAACCCGGAGGCGTGGCCAAGGGCAGTTATGCGGACATGCCTGATTTTCCGCAAGAGCAGATCCGGGACTGGATCGAGACGGGTCCTTCGTGCGCCGGGGGGATTGGGAACTCCGCGCCCCTGATGTCCCGCGCCGGGCTTTCGGTGGCCGCCGGGGCCAATCTCGGCGCCGGACCAGGCGGTGGCCTGGATGCCGCGGGTTTGGCCTTCTACAACATCCTCGAGGCATCCGGAATCGACTTGTCGGCCGTGTATCGCCACCCCGACCTGCCGACCGGCGTCACGTTCATCCATGACGCGCCGGACGACGAGCGCGGTGGGATCGTCTACTTTGCCAACGCCAATGACGATTTCGATTTCGACAGGTACCGGCCCCATGTCGAGCGGCTTTCTCCCACCGTTGTCTATTACATGTACTCCGGTCTCTCCACCCGGGCGGATGCGAACGGGGGGCGGGACCTTGCCGGCTTTGTTGCCTGGTGCCGGAGTCAGGGATGCGTGACCATCGTGGACAGCCACACCTTGACCGCGAACCCGGCCGAGTTGATTGCCAGTGGTTCCCCAGTGGAGGAATACCGGCTGCTCGAACCCCTCCTGCCAGAGTTGGACCTGTTCTTCACGTCCTCCGACGAGGCGAAGATGATCTACAACACGCTTTGCGAACCTCGCGATTGGGCCGCGATCCCGGAAGAGGAGGCTCTCGCCCTGTACTTGGATTTCGTGACGTCCCGATATGCAGGGGGCTCGTGGCCGCAGTTGTTTGGCGTCACATATGGATCCGGTGCCATGGCCGGCCTGGTCACGGGGCAGGGGGAGGTCCGGGGGCCGCACGTGGTGGAGTCCAGGTTCCTGCTGGGCGACGCGGTTGCACTGACCGGTGCCGGGGACTCGTTCCGGGCGGGACTCGTCAGCTATGTCGCTCGTAACGAATCCTCGTTTCGGGACGGATCGCTGAATGTTCCCGAAGCGTTGCAGGTCGGCAACCTGGCCGCCTGCCTGTACCTGACCGCCCCCCTTGATGACCGCTACGCGAACGTGCGGAGTTTCGAGGCCATGCTGCGCGTGGTGCAAAGCCCGGACGAATTCGCTTCGTTGAAAGATCTGATGCTTTCGCTCGATACGTAGGATGAAGGGCGGCCACGTATTTGTTGGATTTGGATTTGGTCCCATCCAGGCATCCATTTTCTCCCGCGAAGCAGCCCGGGCGGGCACGTTCGCGGAAGTCGTGGTCGCAGAAATCGATTCGGTCCTGGTCGATGCGGTACGTTCAAACGGCGACCGGTACACGCTGAACGTTGCCACATCCAGTGGCCTCGAGATCGAAGAAGTTGAACATGTTGCTCTCCTGGACCCGGGCCGGGAAGAGGATGGGCGCCGACTGCGGGACTGCCTGGAGCGGGGTACGGATGTCGTCACCGCGCTGCCTTCGGTCGCGCTTTACCCGGCTGGCGGGGACCGCGCCGTGTCTGCCAGAATTGCTGCTGCCCTCGCGACGGGTCGCGCACCCGCCACCGTGGTATACGCCGCGGAAAATCACATCCGCGCCGCGCAGATCCTTCGGGACGAGGTGGAGAATTCGCAGGCGGGGGATTCCTGTGCCCGGCCCACCCGGTTTTCCAATACCGTCATCGGAAAGATGTCCCGCATCGTATCCGACGCGGCCGAGATCCGAGCCATGAATCTGGCTCCCGTCGCACCCGGGCTGGATCGAGCCTATCTTGTCGAAGCATTCGATACCATCCTGACCCAGCACGTTGCCGCGGAGGGATTCGAGGTCGGCATTCGGACATTCGTGGAAAAGGAGGATCTCTATCCATTTGAGGAGACAAAACTATTCAGCCATAACGCCGGCCATGCGCTGCTGGGTTTTATCGGCCACGCGCTGGGTCTGACCCACCTGCCGCAGGTCTCGGATCATCCCGCTGTCCTGGAGATCGCGAGGGCCGCATTGTTGGAAGAGGTCGGACCGGCTCTTGTTTCAAAGTTTGCCGGGACAGGGGATCCGTTGTTCATGGAGGACGGGTATCGCGAGTATGTCGACGGATTTCTGGAGCGCATTGCCAATCCATACCTTGCTGACACGGTGGAGCGGGCCGTCCGGGATCCGTCGCGCAAACTCGGGTATGAGGACCGGATCATCGGGCCCATGCGGCTGGCGTTGTCCGGGGGAATCGAGCCCCGCCACCTCGCCGTTTCCGCCGCTGCGGCCGTGGGATTTTGGCTGGGCGGCCGACCGCAGGATTTCGCAAGAGATGGACTCGCTGAGAGGTTTCGCAAGCTATGGGGTGAGGAGAACTACTCGGAGAACGGCGACCGGATCGTCTCGCTGATCCTCGACGCCCGGAAGCGTCTCGAATGCCTTCACGAGCGGGCATGAGAGAATCGGCATCTCCCGCCCGCCACAATCACCTTTCGGGCCCTTTGCGCCCCCCCCTGGATCGCCGTTGATTCAAGCCTCCGTTCCTTGTCGAACGCGGACAAAACCGCCGCAAACTGCACCCGCAATAGCGGTGCCGCGGCGGAGAATATCGTTGAATTCAAGGATCCCTCGGGCATGCTGGACACCGCCACGATCGTTCAACAGTGAAGGAATCGAGCTTCTCCGGCGTTTGGAGGTCTCGGGACCGGTCATGTTCTGTCCAGGGACGCTCATGCCGGCGAGGGGTCCCGGAATCGGGGGAAGGGCGGGGAAACCGGTGATCTTCATAAGAAAAGCACCTTGACGTGGTGACGTCCTTCGGCGAGCCTTTCCAGCATGTAGATTAGGTGTCAAGACGATACCGGACGACCCGCGAATCGAAACAAGGAGGCGTGCACATCGCCAGGAAGAATATCGTGGGGCCGGTCGATGAATTCTACCGAAAGCGGGCCGGGTTGTGTCCCGCCGTTCACTTTATGTCAGCCGACTCCCAGTTCCGCCCGGGCTTGAAACGGATCGTGTCCCCAGTCACAGAAGCTGGGTTCCTGTCGGGCTCCCGATGTGTCGTTCCCGCCGTCCTGGTGGCTCTGCTGATGACCATGCATTCCGGGTGCAGGACCGTGTCCCTGGAACCGGCGACCGAATCCTTTGCCTCTGTGGAAACGTCCGGGGAGGCAAATGCGTATCTGCTTAGGGCCGAGGAACTATACCGGGCCCGGCAATACGCCGAGGCGCTTGTCGTATGCGTTGATCTTGCGCAGAGGTACCCCAACGCGCGCGGGCTGGAGGAAATGCGCAGCCGCATTCTGAAGGCCCATCTCGAGGAGCGCTGGGAACAGGCGTTCGAGCGGGAGGAGATATCCGAAAACAGGATGGTCCTGGAGGCGCTCGAGAGTAGAGACGTTCCGGACACCTACCGGCTGCCGCGAAATGTCGAGGCGCGCGAACCGGAAGGGTTTTTGGACGAAACCAGCCCGATGGTGGTCGCGCTGGACACGCCGGTGGACATTCATCTGAAGAATGCAGATCTGCCCCTGATTATCGATTACCTGGCGAAGGACACCAACATCAACATTATTGCGGACCAGGACATAGGCAAGGGGAAGACGGTCAATATCGAGGCTGACAACATCCCGTTGCGCGAAGTGCTCGACTACATCAGCCGGAACATGGGCGTCAACTTCCATGTCGGCCACAACCTGCTCTGGGTGACGGTACCCGGGGAAGACCAGAAGGTGCCTCTCCACACGCGAATCTACAAGCTGCAGAAGGGACTGCAGTGGCATGGGGATGACTGGGGAAGCCCGACAAACGAGATCTCCGGGAGCGGGGACCTGCGCGCGGTGTCGGGCAAGGCGGCGGTGCTGTCCACCAACAAAACCTACATCGTCAAGATGATCGATGCGTTCACCGAGCCCGTCGAAGGGTCGTTGACGCACCTGGATCACGCGACACATACTCTTTTCGTACGCAACTCGTGGGAAAACCTGAGAACCATAGGCAGGATTCTTGAGGCTCTGGATATTGATCCCCCGCAGGTTTTCATCGAAGCGCGATTCGTCGAGACGTCGGTCGCTGACCTGCGCGAGATCGGGCTGGAGTGGATCCTCGACTCTCCTTGGGTGACCAGCACCAAGACGGTGCTGCAGGACGGCCAGCAAACGACGCCGACGCGCACGCAGTTGGATGCAGGGGGCGTCTCGCGATTCAATCCGTTCACCGCCGACGATGCCGGCCCCACCGATCTGGGCCCCCAGGGCTCGTTTGGGGAGCGCCGGCCCGGTGCTCCAAGCACCGTGGACCAAGGATTGAACCTTACCTATCAGGGGATTTTGACTGAGCCGATGTTCACGGCAGTGCTGCACGCGCTGGACATTTCCGGCACGGGCAAAACCCTCTCCGTGCCGCGGATGACCACCTTGAACAACAGTCCGGCCAAATTCCGAAACGGGGAGGACCTCAGGTACTACGAAATGTTCAAATCGCAGGCGTTTTCCCTGCTGGACCAGAACCGGCGAGCGTTTACGGTCACGGTTCTGATCCCGGACGGAAGGCCCGCCCTGGAGGAACTGGGCATCACCCTGGTTGCTGTACCGAGCGTGGGGGCCGACCGGCAGAGCATCAACCTGATGCTCACACCCACGCTGAGCCGTCTGGAGGGATTTCTCTCGTACCAGGATGTCGACACCACCAATACGGTGAACGAGATCCAGCAGGTCACAGTGAAGCTTCCGATCATCAGCCGGCGTGAGATCCAGACCAAGGTGGTGGTGCGCAGCGGCGACACCGTGGTCATGGGCGGACTCATCGACACCGTGGAGCAGGAAACCGTCCACAAGGTGCCGTACCTTTCTGAAGTTCCGGTGCTCGGGAAATTGTTTCAGCGCCTGGACGCGACGGAGGAGACCCGCAACCTGCTGGTTTTTGTCACCGCCACGGTGATGTCCGAAAGCGGGGAGTCGCTTGTGCCGCTGCGAACTGCGGATCCTCCCCGGTCGGCCCGCGTGGATCCGATCGGCATGATTCCGCCACCGTAATGATTCCCGATTTTGGTATTAGCGTAAATTGTCACGATATTTTTTCCGAGGGAATCGACATTGTTTCCCAGTCGAATTCATGCGGCCGCCTGAGTGCCGGCTGGAGGACCCGAAAGCCGGAACCTCCCGACGGGGCTGTGGCGAAACGTGGATTCCGATGCGGAAACACCTTGTTCCCAACCCGTCGCAGTACATAATTCCACATGCTCCGGTATCATCAGGTCGTCGGATTGGACATTGGCCGACACTCGGTTCGTGCGGTGCTTGCGGCCCGCCGATTGGGGCAGCCCATTTTGCTCGCGAGTGTACGCTCCCAGCTTCCCGATGACCCGGCCTCGGTTCCGGGGGTGGTGCGGGACCTCCTGGACAGCAATGGGTGGGGAAGCATGCCCTGCATCCTGGGTCTTCCCGGGAACGCGGTGGTCCTGCGTGCGCTGCAGATGGATCCGAGCGACCCCCGGTCCGAAGAGCAGATTATCAAAGTGGAGTCGGAGCAGTACGCAGAGGTGGGACCGGACGGCACCATCATGGAGCATGCGCGCATGGGCCACCTGGATTCGCCGAGTCTGCTGATGTCCGTGACCCGGACCGACACCGTGGAACAACTGCTTCACGGCCCCCTGCAGCGCGGTATCCCGGTGGTCGACATGGTGCCGACGCCCGTGGCCCTCTACAACGCAATGATCCATTGCCAGAACCCGGGATCCGAATGCTTCGCCTGCATCGAACTGGGTCTGGAGAAATGTGAGATCATCATCGGGACGAGAGAGGCCCTGCTCTTTGCGCGGCGCATTGAGACCGTGCTGGTTTCTCCGAGTGCCACCCTGGATCCGGCGGGGCGGGACAGCTTTGCCATCGCGGAGATCAATCGGTCTGTGGACGAAGAGCGATTTGTCATGGAGATTCGGGACTGTTTCTCGCTCCATGCTTCGCAGTATCCGTCCCCTGACGACCGGCCGCAGGCGGTCTACCTGTGCGGGCCCGGTGCCCGGGAGCCGGGAATTGCCGAACGGATCGAGCGCTTGGTCGGATTGCCGACATCCTGCTGGCAGAGCCTGCCGAGTTCCGGCGCGGCGGAGTCCGACCGCATGGCGATTGCCTCCGGCCTCGCATTGAGTTGGGTGAAGAAGACCGCACTCAATCTGAGCCTGCTGCCCCCTGCGCGGAAGGAGTCGATGTCTCTCAACTGGCAGAAGCGGTACTGGAGTCTTGTCGGGGCGATCTGCGTGGGGACGGCACTGCTGGTGGCCTCGGCCGCACATATCAGCGCCGGCCGGCTTGCCTCGCGTGTCGAAACCGCGGACCTGCGCCTGAACGAGTATCTCCATTTTGGAGAACAGGTGCGGGTGCTGCGCGAAGGCAATGCCTCCTTGCAGGCCCGGATCAAGCCGCTCCAGTTCGCGGTGGATAACGGGCGCGCCATGCGGGATGTCATTGACGCGATCGTGGTGGCAAAGCACCAGGATGACTGGATCGTTCTGGTCGCCGATGCGGAGACCTATCTGACGACCGTCCAAGACCTGGAGGAAAAGACCGTCACCCAGTTTACCCTCGCGGCGGAAACCGGAACCGGCTCCCCTTTTTCGTTCCAGGAAGTCGTGCTGGAGGGCTTCACTCCGAAGACGGATCTTGAAGCGGTCCAGAAAATGATCGAGAGCCTCCGTGAACACCCCTCCGTGCATGACGCGGACCTGCTGCCTGATGACAAGGTGAGACAGGATCCTGGTCGGGACGCCCGCTGGCCCGAAATGGGGGCATCACAGTTTGCCCTTCGTGTCACCCTGGGTCCGGATCCGGAAGGAGATCCAGATTCTACCGTGCCGGGTGGTGCTCGGGCGCTTCCCGAGGAGGTGTCGGAATGAGCACAGACGTCAATTTGAACCGTCATCGCAGGAATATCCTGCTGATTTTCGGCGGCACGATTTTGGCGGTGCTTTTGCTCCTGGTCTTCGGTCTGCGAGCTGGAGTAAAGAAACGGAGCGACATGCTGGCCGATTTGACCAGAGCGGAAGAAATGCTTCGACCTTATCAGGAGGGGGGCGCATCGGAGTCCTTGGGCGAGGAACTCGCCGAGTTGCAGCGGGAGAACCGTCAGCTGCAGCGCAGATGGGATTTCCTGAGGAAACAGGTCGAGACCTTCAAGGAGGGTACGCCCCTCGGAGGCCACCTGCCATCGACCGAGGAGGGCTGGAT
>CAZTAB010000255.1:0-5165 GCA_964611475.1 uncultured Verrucomicrobiota bacterium
CGGCGAAGCATTCATTTACGCCCGTCGTATGGAAATAGCGCCCACCCTCGTTCTCCACCAGGTTGGTGGGAATGGCATTGGCCACCACCACCCCAAGGGTTCCGCCTCCACCGGGTACGGCCGGCTGGGTGAAATCCCACCCGTCCGTGCCGTCAGTGTCCACATTCGCGTCGAGATAGAACACCAGCTCGTTGGTGACTACCTGTCCCCACGAGATTGTGCTCGCCAAGAGGGCAATGCACATGACTATCCGTTTCATATGGCTCATTCCTAACCCGTTCATACGCGTATGTATGTCTTCCTGTGCCAAGGCACGGCATGTAGACTCTCTACCCTCCATTTGTTATCGCAAAATGGCGGATCAGGTGTCAATTTTATCGCTTGGTCATGAGCACGTTCAACCCCGCAGAATTCTGGCCCGTCGAGCCGCCGGACCCAGATGTCTCGTTTGTAAAAGCGGTGGGGAAAATGATTTACTATGGTGCCGACGTTGCCGTGGGGGAGAACGATGCGTTGCCGACGGAGCCCCCGCCGCCTGACTACTACGACGCCGTGAAGCTGATCCTGGTGGCCTGGGAGGACGCCGAACGCATCAAGCACCGGCTCCATGGATTTCTTGGCTTCGACCCCGCAGCATCTCCACCGTGGACCGGTAAACTACGGGGCGGCGAGGTTACCCGGGAAGGCGTGCCGGCGGGACTTACTTTTGTGCACGAGAATCGTCGGACCCATCTCGCCGTGCTGGGGCCGCGCCCGATGGGCGACCCAAAAACGCCGGAACATATCTTCCTGGTGATGGCGGACATCCAGAGCGGCCATTCCGCGATCCGCGAGAAGATGCTGAGCCGCCCCGACGAGCGCCTGCAGCGAGACCTGGCGGAAAGCGTCATCCGAAGCCGCCGACTCGATTGGGGCGACATCCCGTTTCAGCTTGGGAAGGCGCTGCTCGACACGTTCGAGCTAACCGGCGATGTCCGCTACCTTGATGAGGTGATCGAGCGGACCGATCTCATGCTGGCCAACGTGCCGGAGTACCCGAGCTCGCATACCCAGATGCCCGTGCCGTTGCTTGTGCGATTATACGAAATGACCGGCGAGGATAAGTATATGGCCCCGGCGGGGAAGCTGGTCGACAAGTGCCTCGAGGAGCCGGAGTTTCGGCCCGGGGACCAGGGATTTCTTCAGACCCAGCGCTATATGCATCCGGAAACCTACGCCGCCCTGAAAAAAGAAATCCCGGGGGGCGCGGGGACCTATGTCGACTGCATCGCCACCCATTACATGCCTGCGATGTTGACGGCCAGGGCGCTCGGCCGTGAACGGGAGATGGCGGATCTCGTAGCCATGACATTGAAGGAGGCGATGCGGCACCTGCTCGACCCGGAAACCGGCCTCTTCCACCAGAGTATCCTGGGACACCGACAGAACAAGAAAGGCATCTGCGGGCATGGTAGCATGTGGACGCTTTTCGCCATGGGGCTTATTCTTGAAGCGTTTCCGAGGGATCATCCGGACCAGCCGGGCCTGGTGCGGATTCTTCGGGACCTGGCCGAGGCGGTTGGGCGGGTCCAGACTCCGGAGGGCGCATTTCATTGTCTTCTCGATGTGCCTGCGACCCCGCTGAGCAGTCTCTACACGCCGGCCATCGGGTGCGCACTCGTGCGCGGCGCGCGGATGGGGTTCCTGCCTGACTCGGCGCGCGCGTGTGGATTGAAAGCGTGGGAGGCGATCAAGCTTCGGACCTTCCGAGGCGGCCGCGTCGGCGACAGTTCCGGAACGCCCGTCATGGCGGAGTACGATGGATACTTCCATACGATGACCACGGAAAACTACGACTACTCCCTCCCAAAAAACTTCTGGCCGCTTCATCACGTGAACGAGGTTCTTCGGATCCAGTCATCCTCTGTCACGGGATCCCATCCGTAGCACATGTATGTGGCCGGTGTAGGGGAACCCAGGCACAGAGCTTGCGCAATGTGACGCGACAGACTGCGGACTTCGCGGATGTGCACGGTGGATTTCGCTTCTGTATGCCACGCCGGAGCTTCGCGGCGCCTGGGTTCCGGTTGTCGTGCGCTACACGGGTTGGCCCCGCCCGCAGCTATATGCCAAGCGTTTCGGGCAGGGTCCCGCGCTACGGCTGTGGTTCGTCTGCCGGTACACTTCGCGTATTTGGATGTTGAATCCCGTCCTTGTGACATCGTAGTCTGGCCCGGCCCTTATTCCCAATAAGCTGATATGCTTGATAGAATAATCCTGCTGATCTTCTTGACTCCTTTTGCGTTCCTGCCCGCGGGTGTTTCCGTGGGGGATGACGCGGAGCGGAGAAGCCCCACCGTGCTTGCGATTGACGAGGACGGTTTCGTGCGGGTGAACGGAGAGCGACGGTACATTTACGGCGCGTTCCGCGATCCGTCCGATTCCTTCACTGATTTTTCCGGGCTGAAAAAGGCCCGCTTCGACCTGACCCACGAGTACTTCTTCGAGAAACACTTCAACGGCGATGTGGAGACCTGGGTCGGGAACGCCAGGGCTTATCTGCAGGGCGCAGAAGAACACGGCATCGGCGTCGCCCTGGGATTGCCGCGGGACACGGTGGAGGAGCTGGGTGATGTCGACACCGCCCGGACTTTGGTGGAGGCAGTCAAGGACGAGCCGGCCTTGTGGCTCTGGTACCTGTCGGACGAACCCGGGCGGCGGGACGATCCAGAGAAGGTGTGCGCGAACCTCAACAGGATTTACAGGATGATCAAGCAGGTGGACCCGAATCACCCGGTGGTTATCTGCGGCACGCGCGCGGAGTTCTTCCACGTCAACAACGCCGATAATGCGGACATTCTCTGGCCCAACACCTACCCCGTTCCGGACGGCCCATGGCGGTGGACGATGACCGAACCCAGTACGTATGCCGCCCGGTGGCCGGACAAGTCGATCTGGGGGGTATCGCAGGCCTTCGATTGGAGAATCGGCGAACGCCGCAACGTGATCACAGACGAGACGCACCGTCCAAACGCGAAGGAAATCCGCGCCCAGGTCCACGCTAATATTGCCGCTGCCGCCCGTTCAACGGTCTTTTACTGGTCCCCCATGCGCAATGAGGCGTCCCACTACGACATCCGCAAGCTGCCGAGCATCTGGGGCGCGGTATGCGACATCGGAGACGAACTCAAAGTGCTCGAACAGGTTTTGCTCTCGCCGGAACCGGAGGAAAGCATGCGAGCGACGGTCCCGTGGGAGCGAACGGTCAAGGAGACCGGTCGCACCGAGGACGAGGTGTACCACTGGCAACGCTGGTACGGCGGAAGCCTCTACGTCGGCATCGTCAACGCCGGCGATGAACGGCGCATGAAGGTGGCTGTTGAATTGCCGTTCGCATTCGAGCGCGTCATGCAGTACCCCAGCGGGCTGCCGGTGATCGAGCCCGGACCGGACGGTGAACTGGCCATCGATTCGTTCCAGCATGAGCTCATCCCTGTTCAGTTTTCCAAGGCCGAGGACAATTCAACCCGACGGCTCGAGTTTTTCATGTACGAATGCGACGTGGTCGTCTGGAGGTTCATCCCTGCGTAGGTAGGGAAATGCTGATCGATGTCCTGCACAATGCACAGGCTCTTTTTCTCCATGGACGATCTGGCGGAGACTCATAACGTCGAGCTGTCGGTCGTGCAGGCCGAAAAGCACGGGAACAACCCCCTGATCCCGCTCGGCGATCTCAATGAGTGGGATTGCGGCCAGGCCCGGCCGTGGGAAGGCCGGAGCGTGATCTATGACGAAGAAGACCGGCTTTTCAAGGCGTGGTACTCCGGAACCGACGTGACGCCGGACCGATGGTGGAAACTCGGCTACGCGGTGAGCCACGACGGCGTCACCTGGAAAAAGCCCGTCCTTGAACAGTTCGAATTCAATGGAAACAAGCGTAATAACATCTGCGCGACCGTATTTGGCCCGGTGCTGAAAGACACGGAGGAAAGCGACGAGCGAAAACGCTACAAGATGTTTGTGAAACATTCTCCCAACAACCGGGAAGGCTCCGCCATTGCGTACTCGCCGGACGGCGTGCATTGGGATCATTTCGCCGAGCTGGACCTGAGTCCCCTCGGAGGCAAGCGTTATGATTCCGTCGTGTTCCTTAAGGATGAGCAGGACCCGGATCCGTCGCGCCGGTTCAAGTTTTTCTGGCAGAACACAATCGAGGCCGACAAGCCGGGACCGGAGTTGGTTCGAGCCAAATGCATGGCATACGGCCCCACGGAGACGGAGTGGCGCCCAAGCGAACACAATCCCATTCTGAACCCGAACGACGGTCTCGAGCAGGAAAACCATTTCATCATGTGCATCCCCTACGAGGGCCAGTACATTCTTCCCTACGAATACGGTTGGTATCATCCCGACGGTACAGGGAAGTTTGGATCGTACACCGCCGACATTCGTCTCGCCCACAGTCAGGACGGAGAGCGGTATGCGCGGGTCCGGCCGGACCAGAAGGTCATCCCCAGAGGAGAGCATGGGCAGTGGGACGACCTGTCGCTTGTCATCAGCGACAAGGCGATTATCAAGGACGATACGATCTATCTCTTCTACTGCGGCCAGGGCGAGGACTGGACCTCCTGGCCCCCACAGAACCGGGTGGATGGATTTCCGTTCCGAACGACCGGCTCCATCCGGATGAGCCGCATGGGTCTCGCGACCCTGAGGCGAGACCGGTTCACCAGCCTGCGGGCGATGGACGGTGAGACCCCGAGTTTCGCAATCACGCAGCCGATCACTGCGGACGACGGGGGCTCCTCGCTTTTCGTCAATGTAAGCGGCACCCTCCCTCGGCGTAGCTGGGTGGCGGTGGAAATCGTCAATGCCGCGGGAGAGCCCCTCCCCGGATATTCCGTTTCGGAGTGCAACCCCCTGGTTCCGGATGGAATCCGCTTGCCGGTTTCCTGGAACGCCGCAACGTTTCCGGTCGGGGAACACCGGTTCAAGTTCTGGATCTACGGCAACGCCAAACTGCATTCCTACTGGTTCGAAAATCAACCCTCCGTATAGCGTGATTGATCCGACGTTGCGTTCGCCGGCCGCCTCTGGCACGATCCGGCCTCCGCCGAAGGTGATGGGTGTCGGCGGCAAGGGAAACAGCGCATTGTTGATGATCGGGACATCCGGTCCGATGTATG
>CAZTAB010000256.1:0-12596 GCA_964611475.1 uncultured Verrucomicrobiota bacterium
GAGGCCAAGTTCGCGGTCAGTTACTACGGGTTTCCGCCTGAGTAATATTCCCAGGTGGAACCGTTGAGCACCGGCGTCCCGGCTGCAAACGGGTAGCACCCGGGGCAGGAGTCAATATTGCATTCGAAGAAAACAGAGTACGACCTGGTAACCATCGGGGCTGGCTCCGGCGGGGTTCGCGCGAGCCGCAGGGCGGCCGAATACGGCGCGCGCGTCGCGGTGGTGGAGGCCGGTCTCCTTGGAGGAACCTGCGTCAATGTCGGTTGCGTCCCCAAAAAGCTGATGGTTTACGCGAGTCACTTTCCCGAAGACGCAAGACTGGCTTCGGACTTTGGCTGGTTCGTGGGCGATGTCGCACACGACTGGGCGGAATTCATCACCAGAAAGAACCAGGAGGTCAAGCGTCTGAACAAGGCCTACCAGACCGTTCTCGGTGCGGCAGGCGTGGACCTGATCGAGGGCCGGGCCCGCATCGAAGGGCCGCATCGCGTCACGGTCGGTGACCGGACGGTGACCGCAGAACACATCCTGATTGCGACAGGAAGCCGCCCCCAGCCATCCCGCGCGGTGGGATCGGAATTATCGATCACTTCCGACGAGGCATTCTTCCTCGATCAATGCCCTCGAAAAGTTCTGATTGCCGGCGGGGGCTATATCGCGGTTGAATTTGCTGGCATTTTCCACGGGATGGGTGCGGAAGTGATCCTCGTGCACCGGGGCAAGAACATATTGCGCGGGTTTGACGAGGATATCCGGAACGCCCTTCGCGACGCGTACACGGTACGCGAGATCGATCTGCGACTTAACCGGCAAGTGGATCTACTCGAAGCATCCGGAAATACCGTGCGGGCAGCCCTCTCCGACGGCTCCGTCGTCGACGCCGACGTAGTGCTGTTTGCCATCGGGCGGCTCCCCATGACCGGGGGACTGGGCCTCGAGTCTGTGGAAGTGAAGCTCGACGAAGCAGGCGCAATCATCGTTGACGACTATTCCCGGACCACGTCCGCGAACATTCATGCCATCGGTGACGTGACCAACCGGATGAACCTGACCCCGGTCGCAATCGCAGAGGGAGAAGCGCTCGCGAAGACTCTCTTCAACAACCAGCCGACATGCCCCGACTACAGCAGCGTGCCGACCGCGGTATTCAGCCAGCCCCCGGTGGGCACGGTCGGGCTCACGGAAGAACAGGCCCGGAGGCAATATGAGTCGGTGAAGATTTACAAGTCGGCATTCCGCCCCATGAAACAATCGCTGGGAGAATTCAACGAGCCGTGCATGATCAAGCTGATCGTGGACAGGGCCACGGATCTTGTGGTGGGCATCCACATGGTGGGTCCGGACGCCGGGGAAATCATCCAGGGGTTTGCAGTGGCGCTCAAGTGTGGCGCCACTAAGGCTCACTTCGACGCAACCATCGGGGTTCATCCCACGTCCGCGGAGGAATTCGTCACCATGCGAAATCCCGCAGAAGGACATTCATGAACCACGATGCCATTTCCATTCACCGGCTGGTAAAGCACTACGATGACATCACAGCGCTGCACGGCATCGATCTCCGTGTGGGACCCGGCCAGTTTTTCGGTCTCTTGGGCCCCAATGGCGCCGGCAAGACCACCACCATAAACATCATCTCCGGGCTCTCGAACAAGACCGCAGGTAATGTTTCGCTGTTCGGTCACGACCTCGTCAGGTCCTACCGGGAGTGCAGGCGCCGGGTCGGGCTGGTTCCACAGGAGTTTAACTTCGATGTCTTCACCAAGGTCCAGAAGATCCTCCAGTTCCAGGGCGGTTATTTTGGCATCGAGAAAAGCGAATGCGTCAAGCGGGCCGCGGCGTTGATGGACCAGTTCGATTTGTCGGACAAGCGGGATACGCCCGCGAGAAATCTCTCTGGAGGCATGAAGCGGCGCCTGATGATCGCAAGGGCCCTGATGCACTCGCCGAAACTTCTCATCCTCGATGAACCCACCGCCGGCGTGGACGTCGACCTGCGCCGGTCCCTCTGGACTTTTCTGCGGGACATCAACGCAAACGGAACAACTATCCTGCTGACGACACACTACATTGAAGAGGCGGAAGCCCTGTGCGACCACATCGCGATCATCGACCACGGGAAGATCATCGACCAGGACACGACCCGGAACATGAGCAACCGGCTCAGCCACGAATCGATCATGGGCACCGCCGCCGGGAAAATCCCTGATTCGGCGATCAGGACCCTCGAAGGACTCAACCCGAACCTCGGGCCGGACCGGCTGCAACTCACGCTGACATTCCACCGTGAAACGGTCCCGTATGAATCGGTGCTCAATCAGATCATCGGCACGGGCATCCACATCTCAAACATCCGGCCGGCGGACAACCGTCTTGAGCAGGTCTTTCTCCACCTCACAGGCAACGAGGAGAAGAAATGAGATCACAATTCGGATTCATCGGCTTGCGCACGCTGCTGGGGCGCGAGATCCACCGTTTTCTTCGGCTTCCAAACCAGGCAATCTTCCCCCCCATCATCACCGCATCCCTCTACATCGTCATTTTCGGATATACGCTCAGCACCCGGATCAGTCCTGTGGAGGGAATATCCTACGACGTCTATATCGTTCCGGGGCTGATTATGATGAGCATCATCAGTTCGTCGTTCGGCAATACGTCGAGCTCGGTCTTCAGCATGCGCTTCCAAGGCTTCATCCAGGAACTCCTCGTCTCCCCAATGTCCAATTTCGAAATCGTTCTGGCCATTGTTCTGGGTGGTGTCGTGCGGGGGATGGTTGTTGGCACGCTCGTGACAACCACCTGCATGATTCTCTCCGATGTCCCATTGCAGAATCCGGGCGCAGTCCTCTTCTTCTCCCTTGCTGTCGCCACAATCTTTTCCTGTGCCGGGTTCATTTCTGCAATCTGGGCACAGGATTTTGACCGCCTCTCCGTATTTCAGAACTACCTGCTAACCCCTCTCACCTACCTGGGAGGAGTATTTTTCTCCGTAGAATGGCTGCCGGCATTCTGGCAGGGGGTGGCAAAGGCAAACCCTATTCTATATTTTGTCAACGGTCTGCGGCACGGCTTCATCGGCGTGACGGACGTGAACCTGTTACTCGCCGGAAAGATCGCGCTGATTGTAGCAGCCGGAATGTTTTTCGTGTGCTACCGGCTCTTCCGGGCCGGCTATAATATAAAGACCTAGGGAAAGACAACGAACAATACACGGTGAAACGTCGGAACCAGAATCCCTGTTTACTGTTCGCTCCCCATTGTTTACATCCGTGCAACAAGGGGCGCATCCCGACACCACGCCGCACCCAATGAACGATTACCTTGCAGCCGCTGTACAGATGAACAGCACGCCCGATGTGGATGCAAACCTCGCGCAGGCGGGCGAACTCATCGCCGAGGCGGCTTCGCTGGAGGCATCGCTGATCGCGCTGCCTGAAAATTTCTCTTTTCTCGGGCCGGAGGACGAAAAGAGAGAGCGGGCAGCGGATGTCGCGAGCCAGTCCATGGATTTCCTGCTTGCAACAGCCCGGCGTTACAATGTCGTAATTTTGGGCGGGTCCTTTCCCGCGCCGGGGTCCGGGGGAAAGACAAGGAACCGATCAAAATTGGTGGGCCCGGAAGGGGAACTCGCGTCCTACGACAAGATTCACCTGTTTGACGTCGAGTTGCCCGGCCAGACCTTGCGGGAAAGCGACACCGTGGAGGCCGGAGCGGAACCCGTTCTATTCGCGTCCGACGAACTGGGCGGTCTCGGCCTGTCCATATGCTACGACATTCGGTTTCCCGAGCAGTATCGCGCCCTCTCCAGGCGCGGTGCCGAACTTCTTTTCATCCCGGCGGCGTTTACGAAATACACCGGGGCCTTTCACTGGGAAATCCTCGTGCGGGCAAGGGCCGTGGAAAACACCTGCTACGCCGTGGCCCCGGCACAGTGCGGGCGCCACTTCGGGAAACGCGTTTCGTACGGGCACTCCCTTATCGTCGACCCATGGGGCACGATTCTTGCCGAGGCAGGTGACAAACCGGCGGTTATTGCGGCAGAAATCAGCGCCGACCGGATCCGCGATACCCGGCAACAAATCCCGTCTCTTAAATATCGAAAACTTTAGCCCCGGCCGTGCCGCCGACCCGTTCTGGCGGATTGAACCCTTTCGGCATGGGGCAGATCAGCTACCGATCTTGCAGTAGCTCTTGCGCGCGGGCACGGCTACGATACGCCGTTCGGGCAGCAGGAGCGCGCTGAGTGTGCCGCCGTATACGCATCCGGTATCGAGCCCCACCACATTCTCACGCACAACGCCGCCAAGCTTGGCCCAGTGCCCGAACACCACCAGCTTCGCGCCTTCGTAGAAGTCAAACCACGGCCGGTTCTCCGGGTTTTGCAGGTCATCCCCCACTCCATCCCACGTGCGAATATTCACCAAGTCCCCGATCGACGTCGACTCCGGTCGAAGACCCGGCACCAGACCGGCATGAACCACGATCATCTCGTCCGTCTCGATACAGGCCGGCCATCCGCGCGCGTCTTTCACGAATTCATCAAACCGGTCCCCAAAGGATTTCTTCATCCGGGATACAAAATTCGAAGACCCCTTTGCCTCCTTCAGGGCCCGAAGCAGCTTCCATTCGTGGTTCCCGACCACCGACCGGCCACCGAGGCTTCGTAACCGCTCATACACGGCACCGGAATCCGGGCCCTTTCCGATCAGGTCCCCGAGAAAAATGATCTGATCCACGTCTTTGTCAAGGCCAGCTATGGACAGAAGATCATTCAACTCGTCTATGCAGCCGTGCACGTCTCCAATGATCGCCGTTCGCATGCCATCCATTCAGCGCAACCGCATCTTGCTGTATCGATTCATCGGAACGGGGAATTCTGAGTAACACCGGATTCAGTTTGCGCTTGGATCATCAGGAAGGTAATCGAGAAGGATGCGCCAGCGCTGGTCGCCGTTGACGAAAATTGACCACAGTCCACCCGCATATTTTTCCACGAAAAGGATCGGGTCCACTGGGCAAACCTTCCACGCGTCCTGCTCCAGTTCGCCATCCAACTGTCCCTCGCCCCACCCGGCATACCCAGAAAACGCGCGGACCCATCCGTCTCCTGAACGGAGCACTGCAATTGCTTCCTCCAGCGGTGCATCGAGCTTGCACTCAATGTCCTGATCCGAGCTTCCCTTGAAAAAGAGAGCGACAAGAAGATTGTCCGGGTGAACCGGTCCGCCGATGAGCACGCCCACATCCTGAATCTCGTCAGATGCTCCGGGGATTTTCGCGATCTCGCCCACTTTCTTGCCCGTGGGACGATTCATGACCAAACCGAATGCGCCCTGCTCGTTGTGTTCCGCAACAAACACGAGCGTCTGCATGAAATTCGGATCCATCAGCCCGGGATTGGCCGCCAATACCCTCCCGGTAACATTTTTCGATCCGTCGGTAAAATCCATCCTGAAGTCATTTTCACCCAAGGACCTCCCCCCGTCAATCTCCTCTGCCTGGCTCCGGTGAAATTCCGTCGTTCATCCGTGCAAATTCATTGGTCATGGCAGCATGAGACTGGACCGGCCCTGTATCGTGTTTCAACGGCTGCGTTCAGCAAGAAAGGAGGAAAGAATTGGAGCCGTCCGCGACCTGCTCCGCGCCGCCGAGGCCACGCGAGCGGGAGTGCCTTCTGCAACGACCCGGCCTCCGCCGACTCCTCCTTCAGGCCCCAAGTCGACAATCCAATCGGCCTCCGCGATCACGTCAAGATGATGCTCAACAACTACCACCGTGTTTCCCGCATCCACCAGACGATGAAGTACCTCGATCAGTTTCTCAACATCCGCCATGTGCAGCCCGACCGTGGGTTCATCCAGCAGATAGAGCGTTTTTGCCCCGCCCGCATTTGGAGCCCGTCCTGAGTCCGCTTTTGCAAGCTCCGCCACCAACTTGACGCGCTGCGCCTCACCACCGCTCAACGTGGGGCTCTGCTGTCCCAATGTCAAATATCCCAACCCCACGTCCTGGAGCAGCAGGAGCGAATGATGAATGGACGCATGAGCAGCGAAAAATTTCACGGCCTCGTCAATACTCATTGCAAGAAGATCCCCGATGCTCTTCTCGCGGTACAGGACATCGAGTGTCTCCCGGTTGAACCGCGCACCACCGCAGGCATCGCAGGGGACTTTCACATCTGGAAGAAAACTCATCTCGATTTTCTTCATTCCCTGCCCACCGCATTCGTCGCAACGCCCGCCCTTCACATTGAAGGAAAAGCGGCCGGGGCCGAAACCACGAATTTTCGCCTCCGTCGACCCCGCGTAGAGCCTCCGAATATGATCCCACACGCCGACGTAGGTGGCGAGACAGGAGCGCGGGGTTTTCCCAATCGGCGATTGGTCTACCTCCAGCACGCGCTTCACCCCTTCCGCGCCCCTCACAGATCGGCATCCCGTCCATGTCCCTTCCGCCACGAGCACGCCCTTCCGCCGCCGGCGCCCGACGTAATGCGACAGGTTCGCGTGGAGAATGTCCCGAGCCAGGGTGCTCTTTCCGCTTCCGCTGACGCCGGTGACGCATACCAGGCATCCCAGAGGAAAACGCGCATTCACTTCTCGAAGATTGTGCAACGATGCACCCTCGACCAAAATCCAGCCACCGTTGCCGTTTTCCGGCAGGCGCCGCAACCGATCACAGAGCGGGTGCAGCAGGGGATTCCTGAGATACCGCCCGGTCACCGATCGGTCGTTCCGGATCAGCTGGCTGGCCGCTCCTTCGGCCACAACCCTGCCTCCATTCGTTCCCGCTCCGGGGCCCAGGTCGATCACATGCCCCGCGCGGCGGATTGTCTCCTCGTCGTGTTCCACCACCACGACCGTGTTTCCTTTCCTCTGGAGTGATTGCAGCGTGTCGAGCAGCATTAGATTGTCCCGGGCGTGCAGTCCGATCGTCGGCTCGTCCAGGATGTAGCAGACACCGCGAAGATTCGACCCGAGTTGGGCCGCAAGACGGATTCGCTGCGCTTCCCCACCGCTTAACGTGGGCGCCGACCGGTCCAGCGCAAGGTAGGAGAGGCCAACGCGGGAGAGAAACTCCAGGCGCGATTTCAATTCCGAAAGAATATCGCGCGCGATTTCCGCATTCCGTCCCGACAGGCGCAGCCCCGTCACGAACTTCAGGGCAGCATCAACAGGCAACGCATTCAGTTCGGATATCGTTCGGCCGCGAAAACGAACGGCAAGCGCCTCCGGACGCAGTCGCCCCCCCGCGCAGGACCTGCACGCCGAGGATTCCTCTTCGCTCCACCACGCTTCTTCCCCCGTTTGCTCCTCGTCAAATCCGCGCATCTGCAAACCAGTGCCGTAACACGAAGGACACCAACCGTGCCTGGAATTGTACGAGAAAAGCCTGGGGTCCAACTCCGCGAAACTCGCTCCGCACCCCGGACACGCATGCTGCGTCGAAAACACTTCCCCCCTGCCGTTCTTTCCCCGGCCCGCCGTGGGAATGATGTGCAGGACGCCGTTGCCCAGATCCAAGCCGTGCGCAATCAGCCCGGCCAGCCGGCTCTCCTGAGACGGGCGCACGGAAAGGTCCCCGACCGGCAACTCGATGTCGTGTTCCTTGAACCGGTCCAGCCGCGGCCACGGGTCCGTATCAATCATCTCCCCGTCAACCCGCAGCCGGGAATAACCCTTCCCCGAAGCCCACTTCGCAAGGTCGGTGTAATAGCCTTTCCTTGACACCACGAGCGGGACAAGCACCACAATCCCCCTCCCCCGATACCGTTTCTGAATACGGGCCCGGATCGACTCCGGCGTCTGCGATTCAATCGCCATCCGGCAGTCCGGGCAGTGCTGGATGCCAAGTTTCACGAAGAGAAGACGGAGGAAATGATATACCTCCGTCAGCGTTCCGACGGTGCTTTTCCGGCCACCCCGGCTCGTGCGCTGTTCGATGGCGACGGTTGGTGGAATGCCGTAGATCGCGTCAACGTCCGGGCGGGCGGCAGGCTGCACAAACTGACGTACGTACGCGTTCAACGATTCGAGGTAACGTCGCTGGCCTTCCGCAAAGAGAATGTCGAACGCAACCGTGCTTTTTCCGCTACCGCTGATTCCCGTGATTACGGTGAACTTATTGCGAGGGATTTCCACGTCGATGTTTTGCAGGTTGTGTTCCCGCGCATGATGAATCCGGATGGAGCGGGTCCCGGATTCGCTGGCACGCGGCGCACGCCGGTCCCAGGGGCGCCTGGAATCCGAATTCTTCCGTTCCGGCTTGTCGAGCCGCAACGCGCGCGCGGTGTGGCTGGTACGATGCTTGCGGACTTCCTGGGGCAGTCCTTCGCAAACCACTGTTCCGCCTTCGTCTCCTCCTTCCGGGCCGAGGTCAATAATCCAGTCGGAAGCCCGAATGACGTCAAGATGATGCTCGATCACCACGATGGAATGCCCGTTGGAAAGAAGTGCCCTGAACGCATCCAGAAGCACCGCCACATCGTGGAAATGAAGTCCGGTCGTCGGCTCATCAAAGAGAAAAAGCATGCAACTTTTGTCCCCCCCGCGCGATGCCGCCTTTGCCAAATGCCCGGCCAGTTTGAGGCGTTGCGCTTCTCCACCGCTGAGCGTCGGGACAGGCTGACCCAGCTTGAGGTAGCCCAGACCCACCGCCTGCAAAGGTTGAAGGGCAACCTGCACGGAGGCATCCGACGAGAAAAACGCGACCGCTTCGGTTACCGTCATGTCAAGGACCTCCGCGATCGATTTCCCACGCGACCGGGAGGCGGATCCGTTGCGGTCAGACGGTTGAACGCGCACGTCCAGAACCTCTGCCCGGTACCTCGAACCGTCACAATCCGCGCACCGGATATACACGTCGCTTAGAAACTGCATTTCGACGTGCTCGAACCCGTTCCCGCCGCACGCCGGACACCGCATGCCGGAATTGAAGCTGAACGCACTATCCCGGTAGCCTCGCTGCCGTGCCAGCGGATGGGTCGCAAAGATCTTCCGGATCGAAGTCAGCGCGCCCACGTAGCTGGCTGGATTTGACCGCGTCGACTTGCCGATCGGGGACTGGTCCACCATGACGACGTCGCCGACATCCGCGTGCCCGCGAATGGCGCGGTGTCGTCCCGGCGGATCGGTCGGCTTTTGCTTCAGCTTGCGCAATCCGCGGTAACAAATGTCCTGAATCAGCGTGGATTTCCCCGAGCCGCTGACGCCGGTCACACAAACCAACCGGTTCAGCGGAATGTTGGCGTCGATGTTCTTAAGGTTGTGCTGTTCCGCTCCGAGAATTCGAATCCAGGACGTTCCGATCTTGGCACCGGGGTGGCGTGCAGAATCCGAGACCTGCCGGTCGCCCCGCAGATACGCGGCCGTGATCGACCGCTTTGATTTCAGGAGCTCGCGCGGCGGGCCGAAGAACATGCGACGCCCGCCCCGCTCTCCGGGACCCGGGCCCAGGTCGAGAATCCGGTCCGCCGCCATCATGACGTGTGGATCGTGCTCGACTACAACCAGCGAGTTCCCGGCATCGCGCAGCTTGTGCAGCACGTCCACCACCCGCGCCATATCTCTCCAGTGCAGACCGATACTCGGCTCATCCAACACGAAAAGGGAGTTGACCAGGGACGTGCCGAGCGCCGTGGTCAGATTGATCCGCTGCACCTCGCCTCCGCTGAGCGTGCGGGACTGCCGGTCCAGGGTCAGGTATCCAAGGCCAACGTCGACAAGGTATCGCAAACGGGACCGGATTTCCGTCAGCAATAGATCCATCGCCTCGTCCATCACGCCGGGCAGCTTCAACTTGTCCATGAATGCCCGGCAAGACGCAATGGGAAGAGACACCACATCCTGAACCGTCAATCCCGGGAGGGATCGAAGCCTCTCCTGGCTCATCGTCACGCCCTCCGGCCGGAATCGTGAGACGGGCGACAGGACCCGGTCCGCATCCTTGCGCGTGCCGACCCTCCACAACAGGGATTCGGGCTTGAGGCGGGCGCCAGCGCACGGTTCACAGACATCATAGGACCGGTACTTCGAGAGCAGGACCCGAACGTGCATTTTGTAGCTCTTGGTTTCGAGCCAGTCGAAAAACCGCTTCACCCCGTACCACAGGCCTTCGGATGCGGGTCCTTCTCCCTCAAGCACCCAACGGCGCTGCCGGGCGGTTAGTTTTTTCCAAGGAACATTGGTGGGGACGGTTCTCTTCCGGGCATGACGCAGCAGATCCTTCCGGCACTCGCGGTAGCTAGCTGTCTGCCAGGGCTTGATTGCTCCCTCCGAAAGGCTCAGCTGCTCGTCGGGCACGACGAGTCCGTAATCGATGCCCATGGTTCGCCCAAATCCACGGCATGCCTCGCAAGCGCCAGCCGGGGAATTGAAAGAGAAATGGCTGGGCAATGGATCCGCATAGTCAATGTCGCACCCCGGACAGTGCAGCATCGAAGAGAACATGCGCGGCGTGTGCGCGTTTCGCTCCTGGTCCAGTTGGTAGACGGTAAGCCGGCCCTGCCCATGGCGGAGTGCCGCTTCGAGGCTCTCGACGACGCGGGCGCGCTTTCTCGGCCCCAGCCCAGCCCGGTCCTGGACGACCTCGAGCACTCCGCTCTCCTCACCATGGATTCGGGTGTACCCTTGCTTTTTCAGGAGGTCCCGAACCTCCTGCGCCGTAAAGTTGTCCGGAATCTGCACCGGAAATGTGATCAGCACCATGCGGGATTCCTGTTTCCCGCCTCGATCGGGAGCGGAAGCGATGGCCCGGTACACGGTTTCCGGAGTGTCGCGCCGGACGGGGTTTCCGCAGGACCGGCAGAAGAGCTCCGAGCACCGGGCGTACAACAGCTTGAGATGGTCATTGAGCTCGGTCATGGTGCCAACGGTGGACCGGGATGTGCGCACTGGGTTCGTCTGATCGATCGCGATAGCGGGGGGAATCCCCTCGATCCGGTCGGCCTGGGGTTTGTCCATCCGGTCCAAAAACTGGCGAGCATAAGGCGAAAAGGTTTCGACATATCGCCGCTGGCCCTCGGCGTAAATCGTGTCGAACGCCAGGGACGATTTTCCTGAACCACTCACCCCGGTCACCACTACCAGCTCGTGGAGAGGAATCTTGAGGGACAGTTCCTTGAGATTATTCTGCCGGGCGCCCTCAAC
This sequence comes from uncultured Verrucomicrobiota bacterium, assembly GCA_964611475.1. Classification (GTDB taxonomy): domain Bacteria; phylum Verrucomicrobiota; class Kiritimatiellia; order SLOV01; family SLOV01; genus CAUZEO01. The sequence continues at coordinate 11,145 of CAZTAB010000256.1, forward strand.
AACAATGAACTCCTTGCCCTGCATGCCACGGAACTATCCGATTCCGGAGCGCGGTGTGCAAAGATCAATTGCAAGTAAGAATCCGAAAATTGAAAGTTATGAACAGGGCTTCCTCCAATGGATCACGAGCGGGCCCTCCCCCACATACACGGGACCGGCACCCGGGCGGGAACCTGGACCGGATCTGCTGAACAGCCCCTGACGATTTTCCTGTCCTCACTTTTCGCGACTCGCGCGCATGTTGCCCACGGCGCGAATAGATCCGGACCGAAACGATGCCTTCGGGTTCTGATGCGTCGTCACTTTCATGCCGACACACGGAGCACACGCCAGGATGGTCACGGCCCAGGGACAAACTTGTGTAAATCGCATCAAAAATCCTCCCCCCAAGCGGGCGAACGAATCCAGGACGAATTCATCGCCTGACCGCTCCTGGATGCCATACAATTCCTGCCCCGAGGGCAAAATGATGTGGACATGAAGCTTTGAGTGGCAACGGTGTGCCCGGCCGAACCGGCGAAACCATGGGAAGAATCGGACTCCCCGAGTCCATTCGAAGTCTCGCGGCGCGGACGTGGGATGCCCTGATTGTCGGCGCAGGACACAACGGCCTCGCCTGCGCCGCCTATCTGTCGCAGGCTGGCCGCCGGGTCCTTGTACTCGAGGCGCGGGAGCGGGTCGGAGGTGCCTGCACCCTCGAAGAATCCTGGCCCGGTATGCGGGCTTCCCCCTGTGCCTACTTGTGCGGGCTCCTGCATCCAAAGATCATTACGGAACTGGACTTGACCAGACGCGGCTTCGAATGGCGGGCCGCAAGGGCGGGAATGTTCGTACCCTTCGAGGATGGGGAATCGCTTCAACTCGAGGGAAATCCCGCCCGCTGCGAGGCAGAAATCCGCCGGGTGGCCCCCGGCGATCTGGCCGGATGGAAAGCCATGTCGGATGTGATCCGCCGTGCCCGCGATGCGCTCCGGCCACCAAACGACAACGATCTGTGGCTCGACCCGGAACCCTCAAGAAGCAAGGTTGAACGCCGCCTGCGGGGCGATCGGGAAGCCATGCAACTCCTCTTTCACTGGTCGATGGCCGAGTTTCTGGAGCAGTTCTTGGATTCAGAACGCCTCCACACCGCCCTTCTGGGCCAGGGAGTGATCGGAACCAACGCATCCCCGTTCGATCCAGGAACAGCTTCGGTTCACTTTCATCACTCCTCCGGGAGAATGTTCGGCCATCCCGGTGCGTGGGGCTACGTATCCGGCGGCATCGGAGTCGTTTACTTTCTCCATTGCGATGCTGCGCGGGAAGCTGGCGCCGTCGTGGCCAGCGACGCTCCCGTCGAGCGGATTTTCCCGGGCGAAGGGGTAGAACTAGCAGGCGGCGACGTGAATCACTCGAACATTGATATTTACAACGACGACCCGCAGCAGACCGCATGGATGCTGGGGGACAGCG
>CAZTAB010000257.1:0-18902 GCA_964611475.1 uncultured Verrucomicrobiota bacterium
AGGATTTCAATATCCGGATTAATTTCTATCATTTTTCCGAAAAACGCGGTGGCCAACTGCTTCGAGGCAGAGTCCTCGGTAGGTTTGGGGTTTGCGCAGATGTGCAGCACGTTCATGAAATCGGTCCTTCCTTGCCTTTAAATGAAAATTCTCTTAATCGAGATAAACACCCCCCTTATACCCCGTTGCTACATCACCTTTCAATACGTTTAGTATCAGGATTTACCAGTTTGTTCAGATAACTCTCGAGCTCACGACCATAATCCGCGTCAACATCCATCCGCACGAATTCCCGGAGCAGAATAGCAAACCCGGAGGATCCGGCCTCCGCCTCGCGGGAACTGGAGAGGCGTTATTGGGGATCTGGATCGATGAATCCCTCAAGCATCCGGACCAGGGTTCCGCTTTCCTGGACGTGTCTCGGCAGCAGATCCGGAAGGCGATGGGGCAATTCCGTTTTGTAGGCCAAGAGGCGGGTTTCGTCATCTGATTCGACAAGTCGTTCGCCCATCAGCATTTCGAGCCCCAGAATCCCTACGCTGTATAAATCGGATTGCACCCGGGTGACCTCCCGTCGATGGATCTCGGGGGCCATATAGTATGGGGTGCCCAGAAGCATGGAGACCTTCTCCTCAACCTGAACCGCGCGACCATAATCGATAATTTTTGCATTTCCCAGCTGGTCCACCATGACGTTGGAGGGCTTGATGTCGCAGTGGACAAAGCCCTGGGCGTGGAGCACCTCGAGCCCCCGGACGATCTGGCGCATGATGTGAATGACCAAGCCGGGCTGGATGGAAACCCGTCCGTCCGCAATCCTGAAAATCACATCCGTATATCGGTTCCACTCGTGCTCGGTTGACCGGTCCCGGGTAATGGCCAGGTGCCAGGATCCAAGCATGCGGTGGAGGTCGAGTCCATCGATCGCCTCCATCTGGGAGTAGCCGATCCCGTTGGCCTCTTCATAGGCATCCCGGCCCACCAGATGGGGGGTATGCACGGACTGGAGACGGGAGATCTGCACTGCGATCCGGCCCATATCCGTCCAGTATCGTTTCGCGCTGCTGTAAATCGACGGGTCGAAGACCTTGATGGCGTGTCGCGTCACGCACCCACGGGCGCCATGCCGCAGCCCCAGGAATACAATTCCCTGTCGGCCGCGTCCCAGTTCTTTCAGCAACCGGTAGGCGACCGGGTAATAGATCGATCCGTCCCGGATTAGGGCGTGATACCGCTCCTCGAGTTGGCGTTTTCCCATGCCCACCCTTCCCCGTTCCGGGTCCTGGGTATGGGACACAGATTCGGAGATCGAGGGATCGGTAGCGCCCGGGGCCGGCTCAGGGTTGTGCATTCCAGTGAGGTCAACCCGCGTGGTCCTGTGCAGCATCTCGTGGGGCTCGTTCATGGGCAGCGCAATGTACCCGATGCGGGTGCTGTGGTACAGTTCCACACGCATGTTGCAGACAAACCCTTTTTTGCCACCGGAACGGGTCGAGGCCGGTGACGGCCCGATTCGCTTTCGAGACCTTCCCGTTGACCGCGCCGACTGGGACGACTGGCGCTGGCAGATGCGGAACCGGGTCATCGACATCGCCGGACTGGAGACCTGTTTCCGCCTCACTGACGAGGAGCGGGAAGCGGTCCGGAGGCTTCATGGAACGCTGCCGGTCGGCATCACCCCATACTATATTTCTGGTATGGATCCCTCCGATCCCTCCGATCCCTTGCGGCTCACCATGATCCCGCGTCTCGCCGAGTTTCATGCCAAGCCCTGGGAACGGGAGGATCCGCTGGGAGAGCGTGACCATGAAGTTGCGCCGGGCCTGGTGCACACGTACCGCAACAAGGTGCTTTTCCTGGTCACCGACCGTTGTGCCACGTATTGCCGGTACTGCACGCGGTCCCGTATGGTGGGGGGCGGCGAGGTGCCCGCGGACCGGGGGCGGTGGAATGAGGCGCTGGATTACATCCGGGCGCACCCCGAGATTGACGACGTCCTTCTGTCGGGAGGAGATCCCCTGGTCCTGGGGGACGAGAAACTGGGTGAGTTGCTTGAGGCCATCCGTGCGATACCGCATGTATCCTTGATACGCCTTGGAACAAAAATTCCGGCTGTGGCCCCGCAACGGGTCACCCCCGAGCTTGTGTCCATTCTTCATCGCTTCCATCCGCTCTGGTTCAGCATCCATTTCACCCACCCGGCGGAGTTGAGGCCGGAGGTTGCACAGGCGTGCGAACGGCTCAGCAACGCCGGTATCCCGCTGATGGCGCAGACTGTTTTGCTGAAAGGCGTGAACGACGACCCAGAGATTCTCGCGTCCCTGATGACGGGTCTTTTGCGGTTGCGGGTCAAACCCTATTACCTTCATCAGTGCGACAATGTAAAAGGATCCTGGCATTTCAAGACCCCGGTCGAGAAAGGACGGGAAATCGTTGGCGCAATGCATGGACGCATGACTGGGTACGGCGTTCCGCAGTACATGATCGACGCGCCCGGGGGTGGCGGAAAGGTTCCGGTTTCCCCCCATTTCATCACGGGCCGGGACGGGGAGGACCTGCTACTTCGAAACCGGGAGGGAATACTGTACAGATATCCGGATCCTCAGGAGGAGGAATGACGCATTACGGAGTGATCAAGGACGAGAGAGGATCGAGTTTCCAGGCCCGGTTGCGGCACCCCTTGCCATTTGACATTCGGAGCTCGTATTTCATTTTTTATTAATTCCACTTTGGCATTCTTGCCAAAGTGCGCACCGGGACGTATTCTTGACGCCTTCAACGCTGGAAGATTTTTCTCATGAAATGGGTAATTAAAAAGATCCTTGGTACCAAGAACGAGCGTGACATCAAGCGGATGAAACCCGTGGTCGAGCGCATCAATGCCTTGGAGGAAGAGTGCCGCCAACTTTCTGATGAGGCGTTGAAGGAGAAGACGCAGGAATTCAGGAAGCGCCTGGCGGATGGGGAGACGGTTGAAGACATCCTTCCCGAGGCGTTTGCCGTGGTAAAAAATGGCTGTCGGCGGCTTTGCGGTCAGACCGTAGATGTGTGCGGACATCCGGTCGAGTGGGATATGGTTCCCTACGATGTCCAGTTGATCGGCGGGATGGTCCTGCACCAGGGCAAGATTGCGGAGATGGCCACGGGTGAGGGGAAAACCCTGGTGGCCACCCTGCCTGCCTATCTCAACGCGCTGACCGGGAGCGGCGTGCACATCGTGACGGTGAATGACTACCTCGCGCTGCGCGACTCGGAGTGGATGGGTTCCCTCTACAAGTATCTTGGCCTGACTGTGGGGTGTATCCAGAACCAGATGCCGCCGCCACAGCGGGTAGAGATGTACGGATGCGACATCACGTACGGGACCAACAGTGAATTCGGGTTCGACTACCTCCGTGACAACATGGCGCAACTTGCGGAGCATCAGGTTCAAAAAGGCCATGCGTTTACCATCGTGGACGAAATCGACAGCATCCTGGTGGACGAGGCCCGGACCCCGCTCATCATCTCGGGGCCCGCGCCCTATTCGACCAAGCAGTACTCGGAACTCAAGCCCGCGGTGGAACGGCTGGTCCGCAAGCAGCGTGATTTCGTGAACAAGAAGGTGCAGGAAGCCAAGCGGCTGATGGAATCCGACGATGAGGACAGCCTGGCGGCCCTGCTCTATCAGGTCAGCCAGGGCATGCCGAAAAACAAGCAACTCCTCCATCTGCTTGAGGAGGCCGGTCCCCGGAGGCTCCTGGAAAAGATTAGCGACATGATGCTGACGGACATGCGCAAGGAGGAGGGGCGCGAGCTGCGCGAGGATCTTTTCTTTACCATTGAGGAAAAGACCAAGGAGGCCTCCCTCACCGAGAAGGGTTGCCAGGCGCTTGACCCGAGTGATCCGGTATCCTACGTCCTGCCCGACCTGGTGACGGCGTTGGCGGAGCTGGACGGGGATGAATCCCTGTCGAGTGAGGAGAAGATCAAGCGCCGCCAGCAGATGCAGGATGATTTTGCCTCGCGCAGCGAGAAAATCCACGCGGTGGACCAGCTCATTCGTGCCTACAGCCTGTATGAACGGGACGTGGAGTACGTCGTTCAGGAAAACCAGGTGATCATCGTGGACGAGAATACCGGGCGCCTGATGGTGGGCCGGCGCTGGAGCGACGGATTGCATCAGGCGGTGGAAGCCAAGGAAGGCGTGAAGGTGGAGAGAGAGTCCCAGACCCTCGCCACCATCACCATCCAGAATTATTTCCGCATGTACGAGAAGCTTGCCGGGATGACGGGCACGGCGGAGACCGAGGCGGACGAGTTTCACCAGATCTACAAGCTTGATGTGGTGGTGATTCCAACGAACCGGCCGGTGCGCCGCATCGATTACAACGATGCCATCTACAAGACGCAGCGGGAAAAATACGCGGCGATCATGGAGGAAATACAGGAGAGCTTCGAGCGTGGACAGCCGGTGCTGGTGGGAACGGTCTCGGTGGAGGCCTCCGAACTCGTGAGTCGTATGTTGCGCCGGCTTCGCATCCCCCACAGCGTTCTCAACGCGAAGAATCACGCGCGCGAGGCGGAGATCGTCACCCGCGCCGGACAGCCCGGGAGCGTCACCATTGCCACCAACATGGCGGGCCGGGGCACCGACATCAAGCTGGGGCAGGGTGTGGTCACCATCGAGGAGGAGGTTGTCAAGTCGCAGACATCCCTGAAGGGCTCGTACAACGGCAGCACCCTGGGAGGGCATCTCGAGGAAAATCCTTGCGGGTTGTACGTCATCGGTACGGCGCGACATGAGTCGCGGCGGACCGACCGGCAGCTTCGCGGCCGTTGCGCCCGCCAGGGAGATCCCGGCTCATCGCGATTCTTTATTTCGCTGGAAGACGACCTCATGCGGCTTTTCGGATCAGACAAGATGGGCCGGTGGATGGAGAAGCTGGGGCTGGAGGAAGGCCAGGTTCTCGAGCACCCTTGGCTGAACCGTTCGGTGGAGACGGCGCAGAAGCGTGTTGAGCAGCAATACTTCCACATTAGAAAGCGTACGCTCGATTACGATGACGTAATGAACAAGCAGCGCGAGGTCATCTATGGATTCCGGACCGAGGTACTGAAGAGCGAAAATCCGCGTGAGCAGTTATACGACATTCTTGAAGACGTTGTGCACGAGCGGTCAACGGAGGTTGCCTCGTCGCCGGATCAGGATCTGACCCAGGAGTTCTTGGATTGGGTTAACACCACGTTCCCGGTCGGGTTGCGCGTGAATGACATGGAGTCGCTGGCCGACGACGCGAATCGCCTGACCGAATTGGTGCTGGAGTCGATCAAGAAGGCGTACGAACTGAAGATTTCAATGGAAGATCCAGGTCGGCTCCTGTTCTTCGAGCGCGCGATCGTGCTGGAACGGATCGACAACCACTGGCAGGAGTACCTCCGGAACATGGATGCCCTGCGGCAGGGGGTCGGGCTCCGCGCCTACGGCCAGAGGGATCCGCTGGTGGAGTACAAAAAAGAAGCGTTCGAGATGTTTTCTGAATTGATGGACCGGATCAAGGAGGACATTTCCTCACACCTTTTCCGGTTTTCCTCCATCGAGGCGGCGCAAAATTTCATCGCCGCCCTTCCCGCGGCCCGGGAGGTGCACGAAGACGTGTCCGCCATGGATCAACGGCGGCAGCAGGTGGGGGAAGGGCCCGCGCCTGGGGGGGCGCAGCGCTCCGCCCCGGCGGGAGCCGAAGAGGCCATGCAGGCCGCGCTCGCGGCGAAGCCCACGCCTGTGCGCCGCGAAGCTGGGAAAGTCGGCCGCAACGCCCCATGTCCCTGCGGGAGCGGGAAAAAATACAAGAAATGTTGCGGGGTGGGGTAGGCGGTTTTGAGTGTTCAGCACGTGGTGTTTCGTGTGTAGTATCGGGGCCGGAACCTGAGAGGTCCGAATGCCCCCCGTATTTAAGCGCTTAACACTAAACACCGAATACGAAACCCTGAATATTGACGTCTCGGCAACGACGAATGCACCTGCCGGAGGGCTGGTTTCGCTCATGCCCTGGTTGGCGGCTTTTCTCTCCGGCCTCCTGCTGTTCGCCGCGTTTCCCCCCTTTGAAATGTCGGAGGCGGGCTGGTTTGCTCTTGTCCCGCTGGTTCTTTCCGTTCGGCATGTCGGCGCACGCAGGGCGCTGCAACTCGGGTTTGTCGCCGGTCTCGCTTTCTGGCTGCCGAGTGTCTGGTGGATCAGCCATGTCACGTATGCGGGCTGGATCGTTTTGTGCGTATACTGCGCCCTGTATCTTGCCCTGTTCGCATGGTTTGTGAACCGACTCCTTGTGCGGTGGGGCGGAGCGAAATGGGGCCGCAACATCCTGATGATGTTTGTCGCGACGTGCGCGTGGGTTTGCCTTGAACTCGTGCGGTCAATTTTCTGCACCGGTTTTCCCTGGAATACCCTCGCAGTCAGCCAGTACGACGTTGCTCCGGTGCGCCAGGTGGCCGAGTGGGGCGGAGTGTCCGCGGTGTCTGCAGTATTGATCCTGTTCAATCTTTCGCTCGCGGCAACTTGGTTCAGGTACCGGGAATCGGAGGTCCGGCTCGGTCGCACCGCCCACCCGGAACTCTGCCTCGGGCTCCTGATGATGGCCATGACCGTGGCGCTGGGTATCCGGACCATCCTTTCACGCAGTGAACAGGCCCTGACGCCTGTGCACATCGGCCTGGTGCAGACGGATATTCCCCAGGGGGACAAGTGGACCGTCGACACGATCCCCACCATCTATGACCGGCTCGAAACCCTGACCTGGGAACTTCGGGACCAGGAGCACGTGGACCTCATCCTGTGGCCGGAGACGGCATTGCCGGACGAGGTCCTTTACAGCGAAACCAGCTTTGCCCTCGTGCAACGTCTGGTCTTTGACGGGCCACCAATCCTGGTGGGAACGATGCATTTCGAGCGGGATCAGCCTGGGGGCGAGAGGACGTGGTTTAACAGCTCCATCTTATTTCACACGAACGGAGATGCAACCTGCCGGTACGATAAGCAACATCTCGTGATGTGGGGCGAGTACGTGCCCTTCGAGGATGCGTTTCCATTTCTCTGGGCCTTGACGCCGAATGAAGCCAGCTTCACCCCCGGCTCCAAGGCGGGGGTGTTCGAACTGGCCCAGCCGGCGATCGAGTTTTCCGTTCTGATTTGTTTCGAGGATACGCTGCCGTACTTGTCGCGGCGCGCGGTTAAGGAAGGGGCCCGCCTGCTTGTCAACCAGACGAATGACGCCTGGTTCGAACGGTCGTGGGCGTCCCGTCAGCACATGGCCCATTGCGTGTTCCGGTGCATAGAAAACCGCGTGCCGGCGGTTCGGTGTGCCAATAACGGCGTGAGCTGCTTTATCGACTCGAACGGAACCATCAACTCCGAACTCAAAGACGAAATGGGAAGCACGTTTTCACAAGGGACCCTTGCCCACTGGACGCTGGTTCCGGGGGAGGACCATCCATTGACCTTCTACACCCGGCACGGGGATGTGTTCGCATGGACCTGCACGGGCATTACGCTTGCTACGCTCCTTTTTTTGCTGCCTGGACGAAGGAAGTGACCGGTGGCTGGTTCTGGGGAGTAGACCGTTTCCGCAAGGTTTCCTGTTTTCATGGAGCGGATGTGAAGCGAACGCCCTGTCTTTTATCCTGAAACTGAATGATGCAGGATTGGCTTGGCGTTTCAAGGATCTGCAGTCCGAGCCCCCAGGCTTCAGGGCGGCATTCCTCCAGAAGTACGTATGCCACCACCCGGACCTGCCGGGTTTCGTCGCCGACTTCTCTGCCGCTTCCTGGATGACCGAACCACGGAAGTTCAGCTCATCCGGGTTGGCACCCCTCTGCCGAAGGATTCAACGATGACATGGAGGCGATCGATGTTTTCTGACGCGCGTCCAGCTGTGAGAAGGCGACTTGCATGGAAAAAAAGGAATTCCCCGCTACGCACGTGAAGAGTTCTTGTTTCTTCGATCTGGTATTTGTCACATACAGGGCATGGATGAACTCATGGAAATCCTTCAATCGGCTGGGCAGAAACCGATAGGGCTTGGCAATCAAGTTGTAATTTTTCCGTATAGCGGAAGAGTCATCGGGATGTTTCCCGAGCCGGGGTTGAACGCCCTTTGGATTAATCCCGCGTTGGCCTCCAAGGAAAACGCCGCCGCGATGTTCGGAGAAACCGGCTGGATCAATTCGGGTGGCATCCGGGGATGGATTTCCCCCGAGTTCGAAACACACGTGGGGGATGTCGGGCGGTTTTGGGATACGTACGCAGTTTCTCCGGAGGTGGATCCCGGCGCCTATCGCCTCGCTTCCTCCGACGAAACATCGGCAACTCTTGAAATGGAGATGTCACCAAGGTTTCACCACAGCCAGGGGATGGTCCCGTTGCGGCTTCGGCGCACTGTTTCCATGCTCGAGGCGCCGCTGGAATCCCTGCCGGCCGGTGTTTCACACACGGGGATCGCTCTCGAATCTGAATTGTCGGCGAATGGCGACTTGCCCCCGGGCGTGCGCCCGGGCCTCTGGAACCTCGTTCAGGTGTCGGGCGGCGGGGAGATTGTTTTGCCGCTCGCGGGGGAGAGCGAACCCACGGCGTTGTTCGGGACGCCGGCGTATTCCACCGATCGGGGTGTTCTGACCTGTCCGGTGTCCACGGACAAGAGCTTCAAGATCAGTCTGCATGCGGATGAGAGCCGGGGATTTATGGCGTACCTGAATGTGAATGGACCCTCTCCGATTCTCGTAACCTGTCGTTTCCCGGTGCTCGACCGCTCATTGTGCGCCGATGCGCCGTACTGGGACCTCTCCGACGATGGTCATGTCCAGCAGGTCTATGTGGATGACGGCCGGTTCGGCGGCTTTGGGGAACTGGAGTACCATACTCCTGCGTTGGAGCCCGGAGAGAGGGAAGAGATTCAAGACCGGGGGGAGGTGCACGCGTTCTCGGGACCGGAGGCAGAGTTGCGCAAGTTGACTGAGACAATGGTCGATGCCGTCTAGCGATTGCGGGGAAAACCTTTACCCAAGGCGGACTTTCGCCGAATTTGGTGTTGTCCCCGGAGCACACCGTGCGCGACCGTAGGTCCCGGGGGAGTCGGTTTTTCGGTCCGCCCCCACCTTGTTGATCCGCCATTTCGCCGGGATTTTCATACTCCTGGGGCTCATCCCGTCCCGGCATTGATCGATTCCGCACGTGTAGCACGGGGCCTTTAGGCGCCAGTGCTTCTTGCCTTTCTCCCGTGTCCCGAGCTCATTGAGGGGGAGATTTTGTTTCCAGCGGAAGCTTGCCCGCGTTGGCGCTCATTGCCCCCAAATGTTGTTCCAGAAGAGCGGCTCACAGGCCAATCTCCGCATCACCCAAACATGTCTCATGTGTCCAGCACCACAACAAAAACTCCGGTGTCTCATGCCGCGATTCGCCTCCATGCCTGTCCCGCGCGAGGGCCATCCAGCGGCAAATCAATCCCTTGAAATTCTTGGCGTTGCGGGTATTCTTTGTTCCAGCCTGAACGATGGAGAACCGAAAAAGATCTTGCCATGCTTGACGATATCAAGACCCGACTGATTTCCGCCCGCAACCGTATTGAAGAGATGCGGGGGTATCTTTGACATCGATCGTCGGCGGGAACGCCTGGCAGAATTGGAGAATCGGGCGACCGCTCAGGACTTCTGGGGCGACCCGGAGAAGGCCCGCGCCACCATTGATGAGACGAATGCCGTCCGCTCTGTCCTGCCCCCTTTCGACGACGTCCACGGTGCCCTGGAGGACACGGAAGTTCTCATTGAACTTGCAGGAGAGGCCGATCCGGCTGAGGAGGGGGCGCTGATGGAGGAGGCGTCGGGGAACTTAGACAAGGCCGCCCAGCGGGCTGATGCTCTTGAGATGCAGTCCCTGCTCGACGGGCCGCTTGACGCGAGCGGTGCCTACCTCAGCTTGAATGCCGGCGCCGGCGGCACCGAATCATGCGACTGGGCGGGCATGCTCTTCCGAATGTATTCGCGCTACGCGGAATCACACGGATACGAGTTCTCCGTTCTGGACACACAGGATGGCGACGAGGCGGGGTTGAAGAGCGCCCAGTTTCATATTGTGGGGCCGTTTGCCTACGGTCACCTGAAGGCTGAGCGGGGTGTGCATCGCCTGGTCCGCATCAGCCCGTTTGATTCGGCGAAGCGTCGTCACACCTCCTTCGTCGCGCTGGACGTGGTTGCGGAAGTGGATGAATCGATCGAAGTGGAGGTTCGCGACGAGGATCTGCGAGTGGACACCTATCGCTCCAGCGGCGCGGGTGGACAACACGTGAATACCACCGATTCCGCAGTCCGCATCACGCATCAGCCCACGGGCATCGTTGTCCAGTGCCAGGCCGAACGGTCCCAGCACAAGAATCGCAGCAAGGCGATGAAAATGCTGAAGGCCAGGCTGTACGAGTGGGAACTGGACCAGAAGCGGCAGGAGATGGAGAAATTTTACGGGAAAAAGGGAGAGATCGCCTGGGGCAGCCAAATCCGGTCGTATGTGATGCAGCCATACACCATGGTCAAGGACCATCGTACAGACGAAGAGACCGGGAACGTCCAGTCTGTTCTGGATGGGGGACTCGACCGGTTTGTAAACGCATACCTGAAGAAATCCAAGGCCGATGAGTATTCTGGATGAGATCGTCGCCAACAAGCGGCGTGAAGTAGCCGCGCTGCGCGGGACAGTAGGGGTCGACGAAATTGTGGCGCAGGCCCTCTCGCGGGAGCGACCGCCCCTGTTCTCCTCAGTGATCCGGAGTGTGCCCATGGGGTTGATCGCCGAGGTCAAGCGGCGCTCGCCTTCCGCAGGGGTTATTCGCGAACCTTTTGATGCTCCGGCGATCGCCTCCGGGTATGAGAATGCCGGGGCGCAGGCCGTGTCGGTGTTGATGGACGAGCAGTATTTCGGCGGGGGCGTGGAAGACTTCCGCAGTGTGCGGGACGTGGTCGGCCTGCCCATGCTGTACAAAGAGTTCGTGATCGACCCCTGGCAGGTTTGGCACGCGCGTGCCATCGGCGCCTCCGCGGTTCTCCTGATTGCCGGCGTGCTCGACGTAGACGAACTCCGCGCATTCGAGGAAACGGCCCGGGACGCCGGCGTTGAGTGCCTCGTGGAGGTCCACGACGAAAGGCAGATGCGCATGGCCCGGGACGCGGGTGCAGGGCTGGTTGGCGTAAACAACCGGGATCTCAAGACGTTCACCGTTTCTCTGGAGACATCCGAGCGCCTCCTTGAATACGCACCGGGTGAATGTACCTTGGTCAGTGAGAGCGGCATCCGCACGGCTGGCGACGTTCTCCGGGTGCAGCAGGCCGGCTTTCATGCCGTGCTTGTCGGCGAGCATCTTCTCCGGGAGCGCGATGTGGGCGATGCCGTGCGGGTCCTTATGGGTTCAGTATGGAAGTCTTCGTAAAGATCTGCGGCCTCCACCGGGAGGCCGATGTGGCCGATGTGGCCGCGTTGGGGCCGGACGCGATGGGGTTCATTTTCTGGCGTCCCTCCAAGAGGTACGTGGAGCCTTCACTGGTCCGGTCCTGGACGGCAGATCTTCCCCCGGAGATCCTCAAGGTTGGGGTGTTTGTCGACTGCGCCGTGCAGGAGGTCCGGAAAATTGTCAAGGATGCAGGCTTGGATGTTGTCCAGCTTCATGGAGGCGAATCACCGGAAACCTGCCGCGGTGTGCCGGGGCGCACCTGGAAGGCCGTACATCTGGACCGCGACCCCGGGCTCGATGTCGAGGGGTACCCGGTTGACGCGTTTCTCATCGACAGTTACTCTGGAAAGTCCCCCGGAGGAACCGGCATCACGGCGAATTGGGACCGGGCTGCGACATTCGTGGCGGAGCAGCAAATACCCGTGATTCTGGCTGGCGGGCTAAGACCGGACAATGTGCGAGAATCCATTCTTCGGACACGTCCTTGGGGGGTTGACGTCAGTTCCGGGGTCGAGGCGAAACCCGGGGAGAAAGATCTGGGCAAAGTAAAGGAATTCATCTGGCAATGTCGAAGCTTGTAACCGATCCGGATGCCCGCGGCCATTTCGGCCGGTACGGCGGCATGTATGTTCCCGAGACCCTGATGTACCCGCTCGAGGAGCTGACGCGCGAGTATCTCGCCGCCCGTGAAGACCCGGGGTTTCACGAGGAGCTGACCGGCTACCTGCGGGATTACGTCGGTCGGCCTACGCCGCTGTACAAGGCGCGGCGGATCTCAAGGGAACTCGATACCGCGACAATCTACTTCAAGCGTGAAGATCTTGCCCATACCGGCGCGCACAAGATCAATAACAGCCTCGGCCAGATCCTGCTTGCACGGCGCATGGGCAAGGAGCGGGTGATTGCGGAGACCGGTGCTGGCCAGCACGGTGTCGCTACAGCAACCGCCGCGGCGATGTTCGGGCTTGAGTGCGTGATCTACATGGGGAAGGTCGACATGGAGCGTCAGGCCCTCAACGTCTTCCGCATGGAGAGCCTCGGCGCAGAGGTGGTTGCCGTGACCGCGGGCCAACAGACGCTCAAGGAAGCGATCAGTGAGGCCATGCGCGACTGGGTGACCAACATCCGCCATACGCACTACGTCCTTGGCTCCGCCCTCGGATCTCATCCCTATCCGCTCATCGTGCGCGACTTCCAGAGTGTCATCGGCCGCGAGGCGCGCCGGCAGATTCTCGAAGCTGAGGGCAGGCTTCCAACCCATCTCGTTGCCTGCGTAGGTGGCGGAAGCAATGCCATCGGTCTGTTCCACCCCTTTCTAAACGACGAGGAAGTCAAGATGATCGGCGTGGAGGCGGGCGGCATGGGGATCCGCTCGGGGCATCACGCCGCCCGGTTTGCGGGCGGCAGTATCGGGATCCTTCAAGGGACGAAGACGTTTCTGCTTCAGGACGAGGACGGCCAGATCGAGTTGACCCATTCGGTCAGCGCAGGGCTGGACTATGCGGCTGTGGGTCCCGAGCACAGCCTGCTGCGAGATCTCGGCCGAGCGGAGTATACTTGGGTCTGCGATGAGGATGCAGTCCGCGCCTTCGACGCCTGTTGCCGCTGGGAGGGGATCCTGCCTGCCCTGGAATCGTCTCATGCCGTTGCGTTCCTTATCGACAACGCCTCGGCCTTCTCCAAGGATGACCTCATCCTGTTGAACCTTTCCGGCCGGGGGGACAAGGATGTGCAGCAGGTTGCAGCTTGGAAGGCAGAGCAAAACGGGGACGAGATTTGATGTCATTACGCAGCATGACCGGTTACGGCCGGGGTGAGGTTTCCCAGAGTGGCCTGCGGGTTGTGGTGGAGCTTAGTTCGGTCAACCGGCGACAACTCGATATACAGTACAACCTCCCCAGGGAATGCTCCGGCCTGGAATCGCGGCTTGTCGAAGGGATCCAAGGAGCGGTGCGCCGTGGGCGGGTTACTGCAACGGTTCAAACTGAGTTTTCCTCAACACTGAGGAAAAAAGGCATCAGGGTGGACGAGGAACTGGCCTCAAGCTATCTCAATGCGCTTCGGGAGACGGCACGCAAGCTGGATCTCGAGGATGATCTCCAGGCCAGTCTGCTTATGAAGTTGCCGGACGTGGTTCGGTACGAGCAATTCGAGAAGAATGTCGAGTGGATTTGGCCAGCCATGCGGCTTGCGCTGAGGAAAGCCCTCACCGGGTTGAATAGGATGCGCAAGGCGGAAGGCCAGGTCTTGGCCGAAGACCTGGAGGGGCGGCTGCAGGTGATTTCCCAGCAGGCGGAAAAAATTCGGACGCGGGCTCCGCGTTCAGCGCGGCAGTATCGGGTGGGACTCAAGAAACGCTTGGAGCAATCCGGCGTTTCACTTGACGGGGCGGACGACCGGCTGTTGCGCGAAATCGCCATATTTGCGGACCGCGTTGACATCGCGGAAGAACTGACACGGCTCGAAAGTCACATCGGACAGGCTCGCAAATTGATGAAGTCCAGGGACGCCGTGGGGAAACCTCTTGATTTCCTTGCCCAAGAGATGTTTCGCGAGGCCAACACCATTGCCTCGAAGGCCAATGACAGCAAAATCGCCCACCTCGTGATTCGGTGCAAGTCGGAGCTGGAGCGGTTCCGCGAACAAGTACAGAATATTGAATGATCCCGGCGGGCAACAGAACCCTGCTTCTCATTATCTCGGGACCCTCCGGGGCCGGAAAAACTACGCTTTGCGATCGTCTCGTCAAGGATTTCGGCAGCCTTTCATACTCCGTTTCCTGCACGACGCGCTCCCCCCGATCCAATGAAGTCGACGGGGAGAGCTACTACTTTCTCGACGAGGGCTTATTTCGAGCCCGGTTGTCGGAGAATGCCTTTCTTGAACATGCGGAGGTTCACGGGAATTGGTACGGAACGTTGCGGGGCACTGTGTACGATTCGTTGGACAGGGGAGGGGATATACTCATGGATATCGACGTTCAGGGTGCCGAACAAATCCGGGACTACGCACGGAAAGCGGACGAGGCGGACGCGGTGCGGGCGAGTCTTGTCGACATATTTGTCGCGCCACCTTCCCTGGAGGAGCTTGGCCACAGGATTCGGGGGCGAGGTATGGACGACGGGAAAACCATCGACCGTAGAATGAAGCAGGCAGAGAAGGAAATGGAACGCGCAGGTGAATACCAGTATCTGGTGGTGAACGACGGGATTGAAGAAGCGTATGGAGTATTAAAGGCGATCGTCATCGCGGAACGCCACCGACAAAAACCGGCGACGAGGTAGATTATGGAAAGCGACGGAACCACGCGCGGGAAAATCCTGCTGGGAGTCACCGGGTCGATTGCCGCCTACAAGGCGGCGGAACTGATTCGCCGCCTTGCCAGTGAGCGGTACGAAGTTGCGGTCATGATGACCGCTTCGGCCACACGCTATGTCGGTCCCCTGACGTTTCAAGCGTTGTCGGGAAGGCCGGTCATGACCGGCCGGTTTGAAGAACTGGGTGACGAATCGTTCCAACACATTGAACTGTCCCGCTGGTCGGATTTGATCGTCCTTGCGCCCTGCACGGCGAACGTGATGGCCAAAGTCGCGCATGGAATTGCGGACGACCTCATCACGGCCACCGTGCTAGCACGGAGCGCTCCGCTGCTGATCGCGCCCGCGATGAACGATTGCATGTGGGATAATCCCGCGACACAGTCCAACCTTTCCTTGCTGCGTGAGCGCGGAATTTCCGTGCTGGATACGGGGCATGGGGAACTTGCCTGCGGTACCGTCGGATTGGGGCGTATGCTCGAGCCGCCAGAAATCATTCGGGCCATACTCGAAACCCTGAAATGAACGTGGACGGATGAAGGTTCTGGTCACAGCGGGTCCGACCCGGGAGCCAATCGATCTCATTCGTTTTCTCAGCAACCGCTCCACCGGGAAAATGGGATTTGCGTTGGCTGATCAGGCCGTCCAGCGAGGTCACGTAGTGAAACTGATTGCGGGGCCGGTTTCACTGGACACGCCGAGGGGCGTTGATCGACAGGACGTGGAAACCACAAAGGAAATGCTTGAGGCCGTCCGGTTTGCCGTCCCCTGGTGCGACGCCTTGATCATGGCCGCGGCGGTTTCGGATTGGCGTCCGGCGGCAATCCATCCGGGGAAGATGAAAAAGCGGAATGCCGTATTGGACATTCCGCTGGAGCGTACCGAGGACATCCTGATGGAAATTGCACCGCTGAAAGGGGGGCGCCTGTTTGTTGGTTTTGCCGCCGAGGCGGAGAATATCGAAGTCGAGGCGCGCCGCAAACTTCGCGAGAAGGGTTTGGATTTGATTGTTGCCAATGATGTGACGGAATCGGATGCGGCATTCGAAGCCGAGACCAATCGCGTCACGTTGTTTGACGGGAAGGGCGAGGTGAAAAAGTTTCCCCTGGCATCGAAGCAGGATGTTGCAAGTTGTTTGATGCAATGCATTGAAGAACGGCTTTATGCCTTGTGAATTACGTTTTTTTGTTGTTCGCCTACTATTATAGGCGGGTGGCATTTTCTTTGAATAAACGTGGCTAAACTTTTGACCTGTGAAATGAAATAACGTAAAAGCAAGTCAAGAATCGAAGTGGTTTACTCATGCTGAAGACGTGGCGTGAGAGAGGCGATCAAGAATTTGCATTCGCATGCTACATGCGGTGCAACTAACCGGGCGACTGGCACTGACAAGGAGGTCGTGTCAGGGAATACTGCCCGGATACACTGAAGCGCATAGTAGTCCAAGGACTAGCGGGAAGTATAAATTCCGGGCGCTAAGGTGTATGTTAACCAAGCCGGACAATATTTGTTCCGGCAACGAAAGGGGTGCCCTACATGGCCGCCAAAAAGAAAGCCGCGAAACGCAAGGCCACGAAGAAGAAGGCCGCCAAGAGGAAGCCTGCCAAGAAGGCTGCCAAGAAGAAGGCCAAGAAATAATAGTGGCCTGATTCGCCGGCTCGCATGACATTTTCGGGCCGGTAGATGCGGAAATGGCGGAGCGACGCCCGGTGACCCGGGTTTCTCGCTCCGCCATTTCGCTTTTTTCTTACCCTTAAAACCCTTGACTATCCCACATCTAGTATTCTTACTACATGTGACACACAAGATAGGCCGTTCCCAACGGCGTAAGATGTCCGATGCGTTGCCCCAAATGTGCCCATACCGATGACAAGGTCATTGACAGCAGAACAATCCGGAATGGAGATGTAATTCGGCGGAGGCGCAGCTGTTTGTCCTGCGGACATCGTTTCACGACATACGAGGAGGTTGTGAAGACCAGTTTGCGGGTCGTGAAGAGGGACGGTCGGCATGAGGAACTGGATCGGAACAAGCTGAAAACCGGCATTGAACGGGCTTGTGAGAAGCGGCCGATCAGTGCCCAGCAAATTGATTCCCTGGTAGATTCGATCATTTCGGAGATTGAAGGGGAGTTCGAGCGCGAGGTGCCGGGGACAGTGATTGGGAAGAAAGTGATGGATGGCCTTGAGAAACTGGACGAAGTTGCCTATGTCCGTTTCGCGTCCGTGTACCGCCGCTTTCGTGATGTAAGCCAGTTTCTCAGCGAAGTCGAAGGGCTCATTGGCCGCGAATGATAGTGTGGGCTGAGACTCGTGACTCACCGGATGCGGAGCGCGCTTTCCGCACGGACGTGTATCGCCGGTTGATTCGCGCGACGGATGCGGACGAGCAGGAAAAACAGAGCCTCCGGGAGGTCGCCTGTGCTCTGACCAGAGTCTGGTCCGACGACTTCAACCGCCAGTTGTCGTCTACTCGCCTTTTCAGCCTGTTGGGGTCGCAGGCTTGCTGGATGCTGGGACAGCGGCGTGTTGCCGAGCGCCTGGTCCAATGGCTGTCCCTTGAGCCGTTTGAATCCAGAGCAGTGATGGATCTGATTCGGTCCGGGAGGCTCACCGTTCGGACTGGGACCGGATTGGCCTCACGGCTGGTGCGTCCTTCAACGTGGGCTGCGGGTTCCTGCCGCGATGCCTGGATTTTGGACATGACCCGTGTGTTTGGCGAAAGCCTTGGCTCGCTGGACTTGCTTCTCGCTCCGCGTTTGAGGCGTGTTGTAGAGCAGCTGTGCGAGTTGTGGGATTCAACCAAGGGGGAGGGAGTCCTGGTGCTGGAGATGTCCGACCGCGACTCCGACAATCCGCCTCATGCCTCGCTTCTTGAGGTTGTGCGCTACTGCATGCTGGTTCTGGAGGGGGTTCGGGAGCGCCGGTGCTGGAAGCACGTTCCCCAGATTCGGATCCAGCAGGCAACCACTCGAAAACAGGTGGATTCACTGAAAAATCCTAAAATTTGCCCCGGTGATTGACATCCGGTTCGATTATGGTACTGCTACTCGCTCTTCAAATTCTGTTCTTCGGACCGGAGAGTATCGTTTATGAGTATGCACCGTAGCTTGAAGTCCGCGACCCGGATCGCAGCCCGCCGCAATGTGTTGAAGCGCTTTGAGCGCGTCGACGCGCTGCGCAAGCAGGGGAAGTGGAAAGAGGGAGACCGCGCTCTTGGGCTCCCGAAGACCAAGCCCGCTGAGTAAGGGCGGCATCCGCCTGCAGCGGTATCTTGCCGCGTGCGGCCTGGGATCGCGCCGCGCCTGTGAAGATCTGATCGAGCAGGGTTTCGTTTCTGTGGACGGAGAGCCTGTAACCCGTCAGGGTGTAACGGTAGACCCCGCCTCCAGCGTTGTTCGTGTGCATGGAAAACGTATCAGGCGGCAGCGAAACGTATATCTCGCCCTTCACAAGCCTCCTGGTGTCCTTTGTACAGTGCGGGACACGCATGACAGGCCCACGGTTGTGTCGCTCGTGCCTAACGACCTTGGCCGGCTGTTTCCCGTGGGGCGTCTCGACGCAGACAGCGAGGGACTTCTTTTCCTTACCAACGACGGCGAATTTGCCCAGTGCGTTTCCCATCCTCGACATCACGTCGAGAAGAGGTACTTCGTCTGGTGCGCGGATGCGCTCTCTCCAAAACATCTTGCCTCGATGACCCGCGGAATCCTGGACGACGGTGAACGACTTCGGGCTCGTCGGGTTGGGCTCTTGGACTGGGGGGCAAGAGGAGCAAAATATGAAGTCATACTGGGAGAAGGAAGAAACCGCCAGCTTCGGCGCATGTTCGAAGCTTGCGGTCAGCGGATCCGGCGTCTTCGTCGAGAGGCAATCGGCCCGATATGTCTCGGTCAACTGGCACAGGGGGACTGGCGGGAGCTTAGGCAGTCGGAGGTCCGCCAGTTGGTTGAGGCTGGGGATATGTGATTTGAGACGATGTGGCAGGAAGCAGGCTGGAGGTGGTTTCGGGGCCGGGGTCGATGCAGCATCCCCTTGTCCCGCAAGCAAATTCTTGCCAAACAGGCGCGGCTATGCTCTAGAATATGCCGGTTTCTTGATTGGGAAGGCGAGATTTGATG